>CAYYBI010000599.1:0-5915 GCA_964469835.1 uncultured Rhodospirillaceae bacterium | reverse complement strand
CTGTGCTATCCTGCTCCCATTATCGGTGCGCCAAGGGCCTATTTGCGGCGTTCCTCCACCAGAATTCCCTGTTCCGCCAGTGCCGCAATCTCGTCCTCGCCAAACCCGTGCTGCACCAGTATTTCGCGGCCGTGTTCGCCGAATTTCGGCGGTGTGCTGCGTACCGATCCCGGTGTGCGGGAGAACTTGATCGGAATGCCAGTCATGTTGTACCAGCCCCGCTCAATCGCCATTTCCCGGTATTTGGTATGCTCGGCGGCCATCACCTGCGCCGTATCCAGCACCGGTCCGGCCGGAACGCCCGATTTCAGAAGCTGTTCGCAGACCTCCTCGCCGTCCCGTTTTGCCAGCAATCCGGTGATGATTTCAGTCAATTCCTCCCGCTGCTCCAACCGGTCGCCATTATCCTTGTAGCAGGGATTCTCGGCGAGTTCCGGAGCACCCAATACGGCGCAGAAACGGAGGAACGCCCGGTTGTTTCCCGCACCGACGAAGATATCGACGGTCTTGGTATGAAACCTGTCATACGGCACCACGTTTGTGTGCTGATTACCGGTCAATCCCGGGGTCTTGCCGGAGAGGTAATAATTCGACACATGTGGATGCATCAGCGAGACTGCGCAGTCATAGAGTGTCATGTCGATGAATTGACCCAAGCCGGACCGAGTCCGTTCCTGTAACGCCATCAGGATCGAAATGGCGCTGTACAGCCCGGTTCCCATATCGACCATCGCCAAGCCGACGCGTGTCGGCCCGGCGTCCGGCGCGCCATTGACACTGAACCACCCGGCCATCGCCTGAATGATCGCATCGTAGCCCGGGTAACCGCCGAGCGGGCCGTCCGCGCCGTATCCGCTGATGCGGCAATGGATCAACGACGGGAATTTATCCTTCAAGACGTCTTCGTATCCCAGCCCCCAACGCTCCATCGTGCCGGTCTTCAGGTTCTCAATCAGAACATCCGCTTCTTCCAGCAACCGGAACAGCACATCGCGTCCCTCCGGCACGGTCAGGTCGAGGCCAATGGATCGTTTGTTGCGGTTCACGCCAATAAAATAGGATGCATCACCGTCATGGAACGGCGGCCCCCAATCGCGCACCTCGTCGCCCTGGGGCGGTTCGACTTTCAAGACCTCCGCGCCGTGATCCGCCAGCACCTGCGTACAATAGGGGCCGCCAAGAACGCGGGTCATATCGACAACCTTAATGCCCGCAAGTGCGCCCATCGAACCGTTTTTATCGCTCATGCGTCTTATTCTTTCTCATGATTTGTAGCCGTCCGATAAATCACGCAGCCGTACCCCCGTCAATCCACCGCCAAGCGTTGATAGACATGATTCCGAAGGTAGGCCTGGAATCCGTCCTCGGTCGTGGCGAATTTGGCATAGAGCGCCAGGTGGTCCCGGTCCGCCTCATAGTATCCGGACAGACCGAGCGGCCATGATCCCAGCGGTGCCTTGGCCAGCGCGGCAACTTGCGCAGCCGGTATCGTGTCGGCCACGCCGGAGGTGTCCGCCATCAAATCCTCTTCCACGCATTCCTCGTAGCTGACGACAATCGATTGGGCGGAATACGTGAGTGTCCTCAGATGCCGCATTCCGCTGATGCAGACGTTGCCAACCCGATCCACCTTACCGGCATGGAAGACTGCCAAATCTGCAATCTGCGTTGAACGGGAGGCATCCGCCGCAGTGACCGGACAATTGCCGGCCGTGCGCATCGCATTCGGCATGCCGGCAAAGCCTGAAGAGGTCACGTCCACCCCATCGACGGTGTCGACGCATCCCGCGCTGATCAACAATTCCACCTGAATGCCACCCCCTTGCGCGCCGACCAAGCGAAGGCCGCGCACACCCCGCTGAATAGCACGGCGCACCAGCGCCATGGCACAGCCGCCGGCACGTTCCTGCGGCATGGCGACAATCGCTCCGTCGGGGATCCGATCCACCAGCCCATCAAGGTCGGTGAACGCGGTCGTCACGCGGATTCGTCCGAAACCGGCACTTCTTCCCGCGGACCGAGCGGCGGGCTGTACAGAACCAGGGCCCTCAACGCCGTGTTCCCCCTGGTATAGACCGCATGCTTGAGTTTCGGCGGGATCCGAACCACGGTACCCGGACCGCATTCGACGGCTGGATCGTCCCCGAGCACGACGTCCGCGACGCCATCAAGGATATAGACGACCTGATGCTCCGTATCATGATGGTGCGGTGACGCCTCTCCGCCTGGCTGAACAGTCCCCAAGTTCATCTCGAACGCGCCGCAGAAGTCCTTGTCGATCAACCGGACATTAACCGTTCCCTCATGCCCGGGCGGTACATAGGCCGCCATGTCGCCTTCATGCTCAATCAATCTCGTCTGCTCGGTCATGCGTTCCTCACCTTCGTCTTTAGGTTTGCACCTTGTCTTAACAGGAAATAACGGTACCGGTAAGGGAACCGGCGATTGGCGATTGTCCTGCCGATATCACGTTTCCATCGCGCAACGAAACGGCCGGGCCCCTTACAGGACCCGGCCGTGTCACGGAACTCCGGAAAACGGGCCGCGTGGCTACTCTTCCACGCTAATTGGCCCCGGCGCCCAACAAGCTCGGCAACCAGGTGATGATTTCCGGGAAGGCAATAAACAACGCAACGGTTGCCACATCGGCGCCGAAGAAGGGTGCGATGCCACGGAACACTTGTCCCAGCGGAATATCCGGCCGGACCGAGTGCACCACGTAACAATTGAGGCCAACCGGCGGAGTGATGAGGCACACCTCGCACATCTTGACGACGATGATGCCGAACCAAATCGCATCATACCCGAGCGCCATCACCGCCGGATAGACAACCGGCAAGGTCAGCAAGAGCATGCCAATCGCGTCCATGAACATGCCGAGCACGGCATAGCCGAGCAGGATCAGAATCATGATCACGACCGGCGGGAATGGCAGCGTGATAATCCATTCGGCAAAGGCTTGCGGCAGACCGGCAAAACCGAGGAAGCGCACGAAGATCAGAATGCCCCAGATCAAGGCAAAGATCATGACCGTCAGCTTCGCGGTCTCGAGCAGCGCTTCCTGCAGATTGCCCAGCTTCATGCCGCGGAACATGGCGATCACGAAGACCACGGAGGCGCCGAGCGCGCCGGCCTCCGTCGGCGTCGCTTTGCCCGAATACATCGAGTAGAAGATGATGCCCACGACGAGGATGATCGGCGTGATCGGCGGCAAGGTCTTTAGCCGATACATGATCGGCGGCGATTTCACCGGCTTGCCCTGGCTCGGATCGATCATGCATTGGCCGATGATCAGAATCGCGTAGATGATCGCCGACACCACGCCCGGCAGGAAGCCCGCAAGGATCAGGGCGCCGACCGATTGCTCGACGATGATCGCGTAGATCACGAGGATCGCGCTCGGTGGTATGAGCGAAGCAAGTGTTCCACCCGCCGCCACCACACCGGCGGAGAGTTGCTTGCTATATCCCTGTTCAAGCATGTGGGGAATTGCGACGCGGCTGAACACCGCCGCGGTTGCCGTGCTGGCGCCCGACACCGCCGCAAAACCTGCCGTTGCGAACACCGTCGCCACCGCCAGTCCGCCCGGCACCCAACCGAACCAGGCCTTCGCCGCGTTGAACAGCGCATGGGTAAGGCCGGCGTGATAGGCGATAAAGCCGATGAGGATGAACATGGGCAGGACGCTCAAGGCATAATTGACCGCCTTGGAGTGCGGGATCGTACCGACGATTCCGGCGCCCGCGTCCCAACCGATGATCGCAACGACTCCGAACAAACCCGTGATCGCAGCGGCCGCATACACACGCACGCCGACGAACACCATGCAAAGAAGCCCAACAGTTCCGATGATACCGACAGTAAGTTCATCCATTATTCGGCACTCCCCTGCGGCACAACGGTACTGTCATCAGGGTCCTTATCCGCACCGCTCACGCGAATTTCGTGCTGCGCCAAGTCGTCCACGGTCTCGATAACCGGTACTGCCAGCGGCACCGCGTTTGGATTTGCAAACAAGCGGAAGAAACCGACCAAATTCAAGGTGAGACGTATCATCAGCAAGGAAAAGGCGAAGGGCACGAGCAATTTGGACGGCCATAGAATGAAGTCGCCATCGATGGTGCTGTCGCCGAGCTGGAAGGCGCGCAGAAAATGCGTGTAGCCGTAGTACAACAGGATCCCGACGATCGCCATCGCGACCAGCGTGCCGAAGATTTCAAACC
Source organism: uncultured Rhodospirillaceae bacterium (assembly GCA_964469835.1). Lineage (GTDB taxonomy): Bacteria > Pseudomonadota > Alphaproteobacteria > UBA8366 > UBA8366 > JAOTYV01. The sequence goes on along the minus strand of CAYYBI010000599.1, from coordinate 1,692 downwards.
CGTAAAACGTCCGGCCCGTGAACCGCTTGAGAATGATCTCCATGCGGACATGCCCGCCCAGCTTCTGACAGTAAGCAATGCCGAGAAAGCAAAACACGCCCATCATGATCTCGATGACGTCGACATAGGACGGAACGGGGCGGTTGAAGGCGGTACGCCCAACAACCTGGATGACCCCCAGAAACATCACGAGGAAAATCACGATCCCCGCGATAAAATTGAAAAAACTTTCGATCTTGAAGAAGCCATCATCGAGTTTGGAAAGCCTTTCCTCCCCAGGAGTCAGGTCGACCGCGTCATTCATCGCCATGGCATAACTCTCGTTGCGTTTCTATTTGATCTTTTGTGTCGTGTAGAAGCGAAAGACGCCGGACCAAAAGGTCCGGCGTCCGGTAACAAGCCCTATTTCTTCATGCTGGCGTTCTTGGCCGTGGACAGAACCAGATCAAGAAGCTCGCGGGCAGGAACCTTACCTTCGTTTTCCTTGACCCACGCTTCCCAAACCGGCTGGCCCGCCACTTTGCGGAATTCCGCCATTTGGGCTTCCGGAATTTTCACCGCCTTAAGCTTCGGATTCTTGCCCCATTTGGCGAGGTTAATTTTGTCTTTTGCCGCGTAAGCTGCTTTCTGCGCTTCCGATGCACCCTTCTTCACCGCGTTCAGCACCTTCCTGTACCGCCCATCGAGCGATCCATAGGCTGTCTTGTTAAAGACGATTGGGCAGTTCACCGTGCCGAGCGACATGTTGGTCGTGTACCACTCGGCGATTTCATCCAGCTTGTACGCTGCGAAGGTATAGGTGAACGGGAAGCCAATCGCATCGACCGTGCCGCGCTGCAGCGCCGTATAGGTTTCGGATGCCGGCATGGTGGTCGGTACCGCCCCAATCGCCTTTGCGGCGGCGCCCATGCCGCCGAGCGCCCGCAACCGCTTGCCCTTAAAGTCCGCAACCGATGCCGGCGGCTTGCCGCGGCCCATATACTCATACTGCGGCAACACATTGGACATGAACAAAACCGCGTTCCACTTACCAATATCTTTTTGCGCCGCCGGGTGGCTGTAGATCTTGTTGTGCACCTCGAGCATGATGTCGAGGTTGTCGAGCGGCAGGAAATCCTCCAGCCACAGCGGACGTATTTCCTTCAAGGCCTCGGCCAGGCGCAGCGCAGCCGGCACCCGGAAGAAGGCGTGACCCTCGATCATGATCTCGATGCGATCGCCGACCCGATCGCGGATCTCGCGCAGCGATTTCATGCCTTCGTCGATGTCGGCGGGAGACAGGTAGTGGCCATTGCCCTGGCGATGGACGTAGCGATCGAAAGGCCACAGTTTCATGCCGGCGATGCCTTCGCTGATCAGTTCTTCGGCGAGATCGCCGGCGGCGTGGATCGACGACCAGTTGTCCTGCAGCGGACCGGGATCGCCTTCGTCGCCATAGCCGGGCCAGCCGGGATGCTTGTGTGCAGCGCCTTCAGCGTCCGTGCCTTTCACCGCACCATAGCCGGGACCGCCACAGGTATTGTAAATGCGTACGCTCGACTGAGCGGCACCGCCGAGCAGTTTCCAGACGGGTTGACCGCAGACCTGACCGAGGATATCCCACAGCGCGACATCGATCGCCGATAGCGCGCGCATTTCGGCACCGGGCGCGCCAAAGGCCGAGCAGCGCTCGTAAAGAAAGCGCCAGTGCGC
>CAYYBI010000598.1:0-9910 GCA_964469835.1 uncultured Rhodospirillaceae bacterium | reverse complement strand
TCGCCGGTCTCGGCGGCGACGGCCGCATCGTGATCAGGGTGGTCGGTGTCATGGACGTGCCAGCAGCGATGACCGACGCAATGCGCCTCGGTAAAGCAGGTCATGAAGAAATCCCATGGCCGGTCGCGCCAGTAATGCAATGCCATGGCGGTCTTGTTCTCGATGCGCTCGACATAGATATCGCGGAAATTCTTGATTTGATTGGCAGTGTCGACCCGGAAGAAGTCGCTCGAATGGCCATTGGCCGGATCGGCGCCGAAGCGCTCGACGATTTCATCGGCCAATGCCGCCGGATGGGTGCGAAAATCCATATAGTCGCTGCCGCCGGCGGGCACATGGGCGCCCCGGTCGACCACCTTCATGCCGTTGATATCGTTGACCGGAAAGCTATAGGGCGCATCGATGACGCCGCACAGTTTTCCGGCCTTGCTCAGCGTCGTCCAGATCGCGTCCCGGCGCGCTTCCTCCGGCCGGAAGCAAACGTGCTCGTAGCGTTCGGTGTCGAATTGCCGCGAGCCGTCGAATTGGCCGGTCTGGCCGGGCGTCAAGCCGAAATAGAAGGTCGGCCAGCAACTGCCCGCTTCAAGCCCGCGGGGGTTTTCGATATCGCCCCAGACCGAGGATTCCATCAGCGACCGGAAAGCCGGCAATTCCCCATCACCGATCCAACGCTCGATCAGGTCCTTGTCGGCAGCGTCCAGGCCGATAATAAACATGCGAGAAGTGTCTGCCATTTAAGAGTGCTCCAAACGCGTCACCGCCAAGGGCGGTAGCGTCCAATATTCCCGGAGTTTCAACAGCTTAGGGAGGCGCGCGACCGTCCATTTGGTATGCCTTCCATATTCATTGCACAGCTTCATGATCGATTTAAATCGTCCTTTTGGGGTAATCCAAGAGAACTAGCCGGCCAATGCCGCCGGCCACGGTTGCCCGAGAGGCAAGGTGGGCCGCCGGTCGCGCGAAACCGGCGTCGCCTATCCCGCCGCGGCGGATAGGACGCTTGACAGAGGGTCGCCATACGGCCGATTCTGCAAACCGGATTCAACAATCGAAAGGAGGTGATCGAATGTCTAAACCCTTGGTGACGGTGTTCGCCGCTGCGGCGGTAGGGTGCGGATTGAGCAAGACAGCTTCGATCACGCTCGCATTCTGATCGATCGCTTCAAGCAGCGAATACGCGCGCCCGCGGACCCAAACAATACCGCGGCGCCGCCAACTGGTTTTACACCTCGCCGCCCTTTACCGGGCGGCGAATTTTTTGTGCCCGCCAAATTCAGAACGCTTCCGCGGCCATATTCGCGTGCGGCAGGATCGGTGCGCAGCACATTGCAAGAGAACGGCGACGCGCGCGCCGCATGAATCGAGGCTGGCAAGGCCCGGACGACTTTTCTGGATAAACATGAGGTGCAATCCATGAATACGAATTCGCCATCGACCCGTCTCATCGTTCCCGCCCTCGGCGGGCTATACGCCAAGCTTTCGGGGCTTTCCTATCCTTTGATCCGATTTTGCGCCGGCTTGTTCCTGATGCCGCATGGCGCGCAGAAACTGTTCGGCTGGTTCGGCGGCGACATCAACGGAACCATAGGATTTTTCTCGAAAATCGGCCTGGAGCCTGCCATGCCGCTGGCATATCTGGTGGCAATCGTGGAGTTTTTCGGCGGATTGGCGGTGGCAGTGGGCTTGTTGACCCGCCCGGCGGCGATCGCGTCGGCCATACTCCTGCTGGTTGCCGCTTTTCAGGTACATTTCGCCAACGGCTATTTCTGGAACAAGGGCGGCTACGAATATCCGCTGCTGTGGGCCGTGCTGATGATCGCCATCTTTTTTCGCGGCGGCGGCCCGCTCTCCATCGACGCCAAAATCGGCAAGGAATTCTGACCCCGGCGCGCCCGCAATCGATTCGCCGTCGCCGTCGTTCTCAGTCTTCGTCCGCGGCCCCGGTCGGGTTTGGCGGCTCCGGTTGGGGCTGCCGTTCCGGCGTCTTGGGCACCGCCACAGGCGCGATTGGCGCTGGCGGGGCCGGAAAGACGAACGGGGTTGCCTCCACCGGCAAGCGCGGTGCGGCAGTGACCGGCGGCAGGGCCGGCCGCTGGATCGAACGCTGGGCCGGCCGCAGGTCAGTCGGCGGCGACAGGGTCCCCGACCGCGGCGGCGCCACGGGCGTGAACGGCGTGTCCAATGCGGAGGGCGCCGCCGGGCGCGCCACGGGCGTACGAGGCGCGCCCCGGGCCTGCTGCGGCGGGCGGATTGGCGCTACGGGACGGTATGGCGCGGTGGGCGATTTAAATCGGCGTTTCGGCCGTTTTGCGACCTGTTTCCGGCGGCGTACGGGAAACCCGGCCTTTTCCAACTCGCGCGTATAGAGGCCACCGGAATAGCGCCGCCAATCCCGGGCATTGCCCGACAGCACCATGACACGGCCGATATCGACCGACCCGATGAAGCACTTGGCCATGATCCGGCCGCTCACCCGCTTGCCGTCATCTTCGCAGCGGGCGGTGTTATCGGAGAGCAGCGCGCGCAAATATTTCTTTGCCCGATCGCCGGATCTAGTGCCCATCTCCGGCGCATCGATGCCCCAGATCCGCACGGCCTTGCCGTCGACGACCAGCGAATCGCCGTCGACGACGATCGTGCGCCCTTGCACGTTTTCCGCCGAGGCCGCCGGTTGCGGGATCGCCATCGCAGCGATTATACATAGGAAAAACAATGCGCTAAATCTTCGCATGCTCAAATTACCCTGCTTGCGTGCCGTCAGCGCTCTTATTTTCCGGATAGTATGGCAATGAATCAGGCAAAATTACGGTCGATCCGCCGGCGCCGGCGAAAGCCGTGCTACGATCGCGGCAACTCCGCAGACGAAACCAGACCAGACAGAAACCGAAAGAGAACGCCATGCCGACCGCCCGGATCGACGACACCACGCTGTATTACGAAGAACACGGGGCGGGTTTGCCGCTTTTCCTCACCTATTGCCTGGGCGGCAATCACGGCATGTGGGCGGAACAAGTGCCGGCGCTGGCGGAACGCTATCGGGTCATTCTGTGGGATCCGCGCGGCCATGGCGGCTCCGAGAGCCCGAATGCGGCGGACCGCTATGGGGTGATCCGTGCGGCGCACGATCTGGCCGGGCTGATGGATCATCTATCGGTCGGACGGGCGCATGTGGGCGGACTGTCCATGGGGGGCGGCATTTCCGCCCGGTTCGCAGCCTTGTATCCGGACCGGACCGCATCGTTGATGATCATCGATTCCAATACCGCCGCAGGCTTGCCCGTGTCGGATGAAATCCGTGCCGTGCGCGCGGAAACCATTCGGCTTTGCGAAGCGGGCGACATGGAAGCGGTGGCCGACCAGTTCTTGCGGGTCAACCCGTCCTACAAGCTCTTCACCGCCGACACCGACGAAGGCCGGGCGCGGGTGCGGTCGATGATCCTGGCGATGAGCCCCGTCGGCTTCGGCCACACCATCCGCTCGATGCTGCAACAGGATTTTCCGACCAAACGGCTGACCGAAATCGCCGCGCCGACCCTGGTGCTGGCCGGCGAGCAGGATCCGGCAATGTCGGCGGTCCGCGTCACGCACGAAACGATCGCGCATTCCCAACTGGTCCTGATTCCAGGCGCGGGACACCTGTCCAACCTGGACCAGCCGGACGCGTTTCTGGCGGCAATCTTGAAATATCTGGAAGCGGTCCCGACCTAGCCCACCCACGCGAGGGTCGTCGGGAGCGAGACGCGGCTCGAACACGTCTCCTCCCGTGTGCCGGCACCCCTCACGCAGCCATCCATGCTGGCGCGCCGACATTTAGGACCCTAGCGGGCAAAATCGGCAGGCCGATGACAGAAATTTGACGCTTTTGTGGCCGCTCGCTCCGGACCGCAGGATGAGCCGCGGACCGGCCATAAATTAGTCGCCTCCGGTCCGCTGTTTCAGCCGGCCCCTAACCAAATCTTAAACTCTCCCGACAGACACTCCGGTCTCCGCGTTACCGCAAAACTGACAGACCGGTTCAATTGATGATTTTCGGCGTGCCCATCGATCCCCTTCTCTGCCTTGCCCTTGTCGGCGGGGCGGTGCTGGCGCTATGCGGCGCCCATGCCTGGACCGAGGGCCGCCGGTTCGAGCGGCTGTATGGCGGGCACGGGATGCGTCAAGGCCATCCGCGCGGGCAGGGCGATCAAGCAATCCTGATTTTTCGCCGCGCGCCCTAAACCGCCGTCCCGCAGTCGGCCAGCGCCGATAGATAGGCGTGGTAGCGTCGGCGCCGTTGGACGGCATCGCGGTACCATAATGGCAGTTCACGAAAAAAGCGCTCCTTATAGGCGCACCATTCGTCATAGCTCATCGCATCCATCCGCGGCTCCTTCCGGAAGCTTTCTTCTCCTCCTATTAGAAGGAACGGGTTCCCAAGAAAGCGTTAACGTCCGAGCGGGGCGGGCTTCTTTACAAAGTCGAGGGCGGCGTTAGTCCGGCGCCGGGGCGAGCATGCGGCCAAGCGGACGACCGCCGAGCAAATGCATGTGAAAATGCGGCACTTCCTGAAGACCGTCCGCACCGGCATTGGCGATCAACCGGTAGCCGTCTTCGGCCACGCCTTGCTCTTCCGCCACCGCATTTACCGCGCGCATGAAACCCGCGATTTCCGCCGGGCTGGCGTTGGCGCTGAAATCGGTGCTCGACACATACGGTCCCTTGGGAATGATCAGGACGTGCACCGGCGCCTGCGGATTGATATCGCGGAAGGCGAGGGCGTGATCGTTCTCGTAGACCTTATCGCAGGGAATTTTGCCGCGCAGGATTTGGGCGAAGATATTGTCGGGGTCGTAGTTCATAGCTCTTTACCTCTGCCGGCGTTCACGATGCTTTTGGTTCTTACCCTGACTTCGGCTGTTTGCGGTCATCGCGTCGCATCCGCAGCGCCTCCCAGACGGCATCAGGCTCCAAATCCTGATCCGCCCACAGCACCATCAGGTGATACAACAGATCCGCGCTTTCCTCGGTCAGGCGCTCGCGATCGCCGCGAATGCCTTCGATCACGGTTTCCACCGCCTCTTCGCCCACCTTTTGGGCGATCTTGGCGACGCCGCGCGAGAACAGCTTGGCGGTCCGGGATTCCGCGGGGTCCGCGCCCTTGCGATCGAGAATCACCAAATAGAGCTCATCGAGGATATGCGGCGGTACGCGTTTTTTGGCGGTCAAAAACTTCACCCTTTCGGACGATTTGGCGGGAGGATGGGCGTCTGACTAGCAGAAATCAGATCGCTTGTCAGCGGGTTCAGAGACGCACCGGCACGCCGGCATCGGCCATATACGACTTGGCTTCGGCGATGCTGAATTCGCCGAAGTGAAAAATCGATGCGGCCAGAACCGCCGACGCACCGCCGTCGCGCACGCCGTCGACAAAATGATCGAGCGTGCCGACGCCGCCGCTGGCAATTAGCGGCACGCCGATGCGATCGGATGTCGTGCGGTTGAGCGCGTTGTCGAATCCCGACTTGGTGCCGTCTCGGTCCATCGAGGTGAGCAGGATTTCCCCGGCGCCGAGACCGGTCATCCGTTCCGCCCAGGCAACCGCGTCTATGCCGGTCGGCTCGCGCCCGCCATGGGTGAAGATTTCCCAGGTACCGGGGCCGGTCTGCTTGGCATCGATGGCGACGACGATGCACTGGCTGCCGAACCGTTCGGCCGCTTCGGCGACGAATTCCGGCCGGTGCACTGCAGCAGTGTTGATCGAGATCTTGTCGGCGCCCGCCAGCAACAGTTTGCGGATATCCTCGACCGCGCGGACACCGCCGCCGACGGTGAGCGGCATGAAGCATTGCTCGGCGGTGCGGCGCACCACATCGTACAGGGTGTCGCGATTCTCGTGCGACGCGGTGATATCGAGGAAACACAGTTCGTCGGCGCCGGCGCCGTCATACAGCTTGGCTTGTTCCACCGGATCGCCCGCATCGACCAGATCGACGAACTGCACGCCCTTGACCACCCGGCCGTCATGCACGTCGAGGCAGGGAATGATGCGGATCTTCAGCATGCGCGCACCATCGCCAAAGCCGCGGACAGATCGATCCGGCCGTCATACAGCGCCCGGCCGATAATCGCGCCGGCGATGCCGGGCGCCGCCGACAACGCGCGCAGATCATCCAGCGAAGAGACGCCGCCGCTGGCGATCACCGGCGTCGAAACGCTGCGCGCCAACGCCGCCGTCGCGTCGACATTCGGTCCCTGCATCACGCCGTCACGGTCGATATCGGTATAGATGATCGCCGCCGCGCCGGCGTCTTCGAACCGGAGCGCGAGATCGCGCGCAGCCAGTTCGGAAACCTCGGCCCAGCCTTCGACCGCGACGCGGCCGCCGCGGGCATCGATGCCGAGCGCCACCCGGCCGGGCCAGCGCGCGCACGCGGTGCGCACCAGGTCCGGACCCTTCACCGCAACGGTGCCCAGGATCACCCGGGCAACGCCGCGCTCCAACCACGCCTCGATGGTCTCCAGGCGCCGGATGCCGCCGCCGAGCTGCACCGGGATGTCGACCGCGCCGACGATCGCCGCCACCGCGTCGCCATTGACCGGCGCACCCGCGAAAGCGCCGTCGAGGTCGACCACATGCAACCAAAGCGCGCCGGATGCGGCGAATTCCGCCGCTTGGGCCCCCGGATCGTCGTTGAACACGGTCGCCCGGTCCATGTCTCCCTGGCGGAGACGCACGCATTGACCGCCCTTGAGGTCGATCGCCGGGAACAGGATCATGCCGGCCGCTCCTGCGCGGCAACTTCCGAATCCAGCAACAATTCCTTGCTGTAATAATAGCCGCCAACCCATGCATTGTTGACGCGGGCGTAGCGGGGATGGGAGCCCCACCGGACGTAGCCGAGGCTTTCGTATAATTGGATCGCCGCCGTCTGGGTTTCCCGCAAATCGAGATTGAGCACCGCGAACCCTTCGGACCGCGCGGTATCTTCCGCCGCCAGTATCAATGCCCGGGCCAATCCGTGGCCGCGCGCCCAGGGCGCGGTGAACATCGCCATCAGCGTCGCCGCATGGGCCTGCGCCTCGTTGTTGCGGCTCGGCCGGACCAGCTGCGCGGAACCGCCGATGACGCCGTCCAGCCGGCCAACGAACAGGGTACGCTCGGGCACCAGCAAAGCGCCACGCCAAAAATTCTCCAGCACTTCGCGCGGCGGCGGCTTGAGCCAACCGAATCCGCCGCCCGCCTCGATCGCGGCCTCGGCCGCCTCGCAAAGATCGTTGCGGTCGGCGCCCGTCAGTGACTCGATTTGGTCCACCGATAGGGTCGTTTTCGCCGCCATGGCCTAAGGCCTCCAGGCCAGGAAGTTGGCAATGAGCCGGAGCCCCGCCGCCTGGCTTTTCTCCGGATGGAATTGGGTCCCGATCATGGTGTCGCGCGCCACCGCGGCGGTCACCGCGCCACCGTGATCGGTCGTCGCGAGCACGTCCGCCGGGTCGGCCGCGACCAGATGATAGCTGTGCACGAAATAGACATGGGTGCCGTTATCGAGCCCGGCCAACACCGGATGGTCACGCTCAATCGCGAGTTCGTTCCACCCCATATGCGGCACCTTGAGCGCCATGTCCGCGGGCGTGACGGCGCACACCTCGCCGCCGATCCAACCGAAACCCGCATGCCGGCCGTGCTCCAGCCCGACATCGGCCATCAGCTGCATGCCGACGCAAATGCCGAGGAAGGGCCGGCCGCGGCGTATCACCGCGTCCTCGAGCGCGTCGCACATGCCGTCCAGCGATTCCAGGCCGCGCTTACAATCGCCGAAAGCGCCGACGCCGGGCAGCACGATGCGGTCGGCGCGGGCGACTGCCGCCGGATCGCCCGTTACCACGACGGGTTCGTCGCTCTGCCGTTCGAAGGCCTTGGCCGCCGAGCGCAAATTGCCCGACCCGTAATCAATGATCGCGACCGTCATTGAGTCCCCAAAATTCGCCGCCCGGAACGGCCGTCCGCCCCGAATGGCCCGATACGCTTAAAGTGAACCGCCCAACACCCCCTTGGTGGAGGGGACGGCGTTTGCCTGCCGCGGGTCGATGTCGACCGCCTGGCGCAATGCCCGAGCGAGGCCTTTGTAGCAAGATTCCACAATATGGTGGTTGTTGTCGCCATAGAGGTTTTCGACGTGCAGCGTGATACCCGCCGATTGCGCAAACGCCTGGAACCATTCCTTGAACAATTCGGTATCCATCTCGCCCAGTTTCGGCCGGGAAAACCCGACTTTCCAGATGAGATAGGGACGGTTGGAACAGTCGAGCGCCACCCGGGTCAGCGTTTCATCCATGGGTATCAAGGCATTGCCGTAACGGACGATGCCCTTGCGGTCGCCCAACGCCTGCGCCACCGCCTCGCCGACCGCGTAGCCGCTATCCTCGGTGGTGTGGTGGAAATCGATATGCAGATCGCCGGTCGCCTGCACCTTGAGATCGATCAAGCTGTGGCGCGACAGTTGTTCGAGCATATGGTCGAGGAAACCGATGCCGGTGCCGACGTCATAAACGCCGGTGCCGTCCAGGTTGATTTCAACCTGAATTTGGGTTTCCTTGGTATTGCGCGCCACCTTGGCCTTGCGCATCGCGCCCTCCCGTCGCTGGACGGGCGTCTTTTAGCACCGTGCCCCGCAAAGGGCCAGCAACGATGCGCCTTCCGGCTGCCCGCCTTAGGGCTTGATCACCGGGCAGAAATGGCCACATGGTACGGGCGAATTGAAGCGACTGTCTGAACCGCACGATCCCGCTGAATGGAAGACTTTACATGAGCGAAAGCGCCACTTGGCACGGCACGACCATTCTATCGGTCCGCAAGGGCGATTCCGTCGTCGTTGCCGGCGACGGCCAGGTCAGCCTGGGCCAGACCGTGATCAAGTCGAACGCCCGCAAGGTGCGGCGGCTCGGCGACGGCAAGGTTGTGGCCGGCTTCGCCGGCGCCACGGCGGACGCCTTCACCCTGTTCGAGCGCCTGGAAGCCAAGCTGGAACAATATCCAGGGCAACTCACCCGCGCCTGCGTCGAGCTTGCCAAGGATTGGCGCACCGACCGTTATCTGCGCCGGCTGGAGGCCATGATGGCGGTCGCCGATAGTACGGTTTCGCTGACCCTGACCGGTACCGGCGACGTGCTGGAACCGGAAGACGGCTTGATCGGCATCGGATCCGGCGGCGCCTATGCGTTGGCGGCGGCCCGCGCGTTGACTGCGGCCACCGACCTCGCACCCGAGAAGATCGCCGAACAATCGATGAAAATCGCCGCCGGCATCTGCGTCTACACCAATGAAAAGGTTATTATTGAGAAGCTATGAGCGCCTTTAGCCCCCGCGAAATCGTCTCCGAACTCGACCGCTTCATCGTTGGCCAGAACGACGCCAAGCGCGCCGTCGCCATCGCCTTGCGCAACCGCTGGCGGCGCCAGCAATTGCCCGAGGAAATGCGCGAGGAAGTGCTGCCCAAGAACATCCTGATGATCGGCCCGACCGGCGTCGGCAAGACCGAGATCGCGCGCCGGTTGGCGCGGCTGGCGCGCGCGCCTTTTATCAAGGTCGAAGCGACCAAATTCACCGAAGTGGGCTATGTCGGCCGCGACGTGGAACAGATCGTGCGCGACCTGGTCGAGGCGTCGATCCACATAACCCGCGAGGAGCAGCGCCGCGACGTGGTGTCCAAGGCCGAGCTGATGGCCGAGGAGCGCGTGCTCAATGCGCTGGTCGGCGAGAACGCCAGCGAGTCCACAAGGCAATCCTTCCGCGTCAAGCTGCGCAATGGCGAGCTTGACGACAAGGAGATCGAGATCGAGGTCGCCGACACCGGCGGGTCGGGCCTGCCGACCTTCGACATTCCGGGGATGCCCGGCGCGCAGATGGGCATGCTCAACCTCAACGACATGCTGG
>CAYYBI010000597.1:0-32714 GCA_964469835.1 uncultured Rhodospirillaceae bacterium | reverse complement strand
CGCGCGCTGGAGATGATCATGACCGGGCGGACGGTCAGCGCCGAAGAAGCCGAGCGCATCGGTCTGGTCAGCCGGATCCTGGACGGCGACGCCGTCGAAGGCGCCATCGCCTTTGCCCGCAACTTCACCGGCTACAGCCTGCCGGTGCTGCAGATGGCGCGGGAAGCGGTGATGCGGGCCGGCGACACGCCGGTCGATGCGGGACTGAAGATCGAGGCCGACCTCAACACACTGGCCTTCCAGACCGAGGACATGATCGAAGGCATGACTGCCTTCATCGAGAAACGCGAGGCGAAATTCAAGGATGGCTAAGGGCGCAATCGCCGTTACCGGCACCAGCCGCGGCATCGGGGCGACGATCGCCGCCGAGCTGAAACGGCGCGGCTTCACGGTCGGATGCCTGTCGCGGGCGGGTGGCCTGCCCGCGGGCGAAAAGGACGACCCGGCCTATCATTGCGCGCAATGCGACGTCACCGACGAAGCCAGCATCCGCGCCGCCCTGCAAAAAGTGGCGACGGCGGCGGGCGGCCTGATCGGAATCGTCAACAACGCCGGCCTGCACAAGGAGAGCAAGAGCAGCAGCCTTGCCACCAAGGAGTTCGAGGACCTGCTGGCGACCAACGCCACCTCGGTCATGATGATGTGCCGCGAGGCCTATCCGCACCTCAAGGCGGCGGGCGGCGGGAAGATCATCAACATCGGTTCGTTCTTCGACAAGATCGGCGTGTCGCGCAATCTCGCCTACTGCGCGTCCAAGGCGGCAGTCGGCGCGATCACCCGCTGTCTCGCGGTGGAATGGGCGCGCGACGCCATCACCGTTCTCAACATCGCGCCGGGCTATATCCTCACCGACATCAACCGCGACCTGATGGCGGATGATAAATTTCGTGGCTGGATCGAAAGCCGCTCGCCACTGCGCCGGCCCGGCGATACGGGCGAGGTAGCGCGGCTCGTCGCGGCGCTGTACACCGAGGACATCCCTTTCCTCACCGGCGAGACGATCTATATCGACGGCGGTCAGGGCATGGCGATTTAGACCCGATCAGGATGGATTTATGACGGTATTCGACCAACTCGACGCCACGCTGCGGCTCAACGACGACGAATCCATGTTGCTCGACAGCGTGCGGGCGCTGGCGCGCGACAAGATCGCGCCGCGCGCCGCCGGCTACGACCGCAGCGGCGAATTTCCCTGGGACAACATCCGCGACATCAATGCGCTCGGGCTCAACGCCATGTTCATTCCGGAGGAGCACAACGGCGCGGCGATGTCGTACCTCGCCTATCTCGCGTGCGTCTGGGAGATTTCCAAGGCCTGCGCGTCCACCGGCGTAATTTGGGCGACTAATTTCCACGCCATGAAGCCGGTGATCGAATACGGCAGCGACGCGCTCAAGCAGACCTGCCTGCCGCGTATGCTCGACGGCGCGCTCGCCTCGCTCTGCATCACCGAACCGACCGCCGGATCCGACGCCACCGGCATGCAAACCCGGTTCGAGCCGGATGGCGACGACGTCATCGTGAATGGCGGCAAGACCTTCATCACCAATGGCGGCGCCTCGGACCTTTATCTCGTCTTTGGCAAATGGAGCGAAATCGACAGTCCGAAGGGCGCCATCACCGCGCTGATCATCGACAAGGACACGCCGGGATTTTCGACCACCAAGCCGGAAGACAAGATGGGCATGCGCGCGTCGTCCACCGCCGGTCTGGTGTTCGAAAACTGCCGGGTGCCGCGCGCCAACCTGCTGGGCGAGCCGGGCCAGGGACTGTCCCTGCTGCTGGCCTCGCTGAACCGGTCGCGGCCGAGTGTTGCAGCGCACGCGCTGGGCATCGCGCGGGCCGCATTCGAAGACGCGGTCGCCTATATCAACGAGCGCAAGCAATCGGGTCGCCGGATCGTCGAATTCCAGGGTATCCAGTTCATGCTGGCGGACATGGCGACCGATTTGGCGCTGTGTGAAAACTGGCTGTGGCATGTGGGCCGGCTGGTCGATGATGGCGCGGATGACTTCAACATCGAAGCGTCGATGCTCAAGATGCGCGCCTCCGACATCGCGATGCGGATCGCGACCGACGCGGTGCAGCTCCACGGCGGCTACGGGTATATCAAAGAATACCGGGTCGAGCGGCTGCTGCGCGACGCCAAGATTACGCAGATCTGGGAAGGCACCAACCAGGTGCACCGCCAGCTCATCGGCCGGAGTTTCATGGAGCGATAGCGCGCGACCGAACTAAACGACAAAAACAACAAACGGACCCCCATGGCCGAATTCAAGACGCTCCCTGATATTGAAGGCACCTTCCATGACTTGCTCGGCTACACCTTCGTCGACTGGAAAGACGGGTTCGTGAAAACGGAACTCCTCCTGCAGCCCAAGCACAAGAACCGCCAGGGTTGGGTCCATGGCGGCGTCATCCTGAGCATGATGGACGTGGTCAGCACCTTCGCCGGCAATTACAGCCCGGACGGGCCGGTCGCGTCGGTCACGGTCAATATTTCGTGCAATTTCATCGCCGGAACCAATGGCGACAAGTTGCTGAGCGAGGGCCGTCTGGTGCGCAAGGGACGCTCGACATTTTTCACCGAAAACCGTGTGATGGAAGGCGGCAGCGGCCGGATATTGGCGACCAGTCAAGGCGTACACAAATTGTTGTAAACAAGATCGGGGTTCGCCCCTTTCAGGAGGAACAAGCCATGCAGCCATTGGACGGCGTCAGGGTGCTCGATTTTTCCACGCTGCTGCCGGGACCGTTGGCCGGGCTGATCCTGGCCGAGGCGGGCGCCGAGGTCATCAAGGTCGAGCGCGCCGATTATGGCGAGGAGATGCGCCTCTACGAGCCGCGCTTTGCCGATACCAGTGCCAATTTCGCCCTGCTGAACAGGGGCAAGCGCAGCCTCGCGGTCGACCTCAAGGACCCCAAGGTGGTTGCAAAACTGCAGCCCTTGATCGCCGAAAGCCACGTCATCCTCGAACAGTTCCGCCCCGGCGTCATGGACCGGCTCGGCCTCGGCTACGATGCGGTCAAGGCGATCAATCCGGCGATCGTCTACTGCTCGGTCACCGGCTACGGCCAGACCGGCCCGAAAGCACAAGTCGCCGCGCATGATTTGAATTATATCGGCGATACCGGCCTGCTGGGATTTTCCGCCGGCGCGGACGGCGCGCCGATTCCGCCGCCCGGATTGATCGCCGATATCGGCGGCGGTTCGCTGCCGGCGGTCATCAACATCCTGCTGGCGCTACGTCAGGCGGAAAAGACCGGCGATGGCACGCATCTCGACATCGCCATGTGCGACGGCGTTTTTACCTGGCAGTACTGGGCGCTCGGCCTGCTGGAGACGACCGGAGAAGAGCCAAAGCCGGGCGGGGAAATGGTCACCGGCGGCACGCCGCGCTACCGGATATACCGCACCGCCGACAGCCGCTTCGCCGCCATTGCAGCGCTAGAGCAGAAATTCTGGGACAATTTGTGTGGCATTCTCGACCTGCCGGACGAGTGCCGCGACGACCGACGGGACCCGGAGGCCACAGCCGCCGCGGTGGCGAAGATCATCGCGTCGAAACCGGCGTCCCATTGGGAAGCGGCCTTCGCCGGTCAGGATGTCTGCTGCTCGATCGTCAAAAGCATGCGCGAAGCGCTGGGCGACCCGCATTTTCAGTCACGCGGGCTGTTCACCCGGCGCGTGGTCGACGGAACCGATGCCTTAACCGCCGCCCCCGTCCCCGTCGTGCCGCAGTTCCGCAACCTCGAGCCCGATGCGGGATATCCTCGTCTCGGCGACGCCAACGATCTGCTCGACGGCGGCTGACGCGCAAAAACAAGGTTGCCGGGGTAGCGACGTCGGCTACCGTAACTGCAGCACGCATTGCATATCGCCGATAAGGATCGAGAGGCCCATGGTCGCACTCTCCACCATCGACCTTGCCGTTATCGCGTTCTATCTGGTGTTGGTAGTCGCCATCGGTCTTTGGGCCGGCCGTGGCGAGCGTGACGCCGCAGACTACTTTCTGGCAGGGCGCACGCTGCCCTGGTATCTGATCGGCTTTTCGTTCTTCGCCTCCAATATGTCAGGGGCAAGTTTTGTCGGGCTGATGGGCGCCGCTTACAGCCACGGGATGGTCGTCTTCAACTACGAATGGACCGCCACTCTCGTGTTGATCTTTTTCGCGCTGTTCATGCTGCCGGTGTTCCTGAGAAACCGGCTGTTCACCGTGCCCGAATACCTTGAAGCGCGCTTCGACCGGCGTGCGCGCTGGGCTTACGCCGGCTTCACAATCCTGACGCTGATGTTCATCGATACCGCTGGCGCGCTCTATGCCGGCGGTATCGTGATCAGCACCGCCTGGCCACAGGTCGACCTCTGGCAAACCAGCGCCGCGTTGGCACTGTTGGCCGGCATCTACACGCTGGTGGGCGGCTTGCGCGCGGTCGTCGTCACCGACGCAATGCAGGCTGTGTTGATGATCGGCGGCGCCGCGCTGATCTGCTGGTTCGGTCTCGACGCGGTCGGCGGATGGGAAGCGTTGACCGAGGGCTTGACGGCGGCCCGGCTGCGGCTCTTCAAGCCCGTGGATGACGGGTTCCTTCCTTGGCCCGGTATTCTCGGCGTGATCCTGCTCGGCTTCTATTATTGGACGCTGAACCAGTATTTCGTGCAACGTGCGCTCGCCGCCCGCTCGCTCGATCAGGCCCGGAAGGGTGCGCTGTTCGGCGGCCTCCTCAAACTGCCCAATGTGTTTCTGATGATTCTGCCGGGCATGATCGCGGTCGTGCTGCTGCCCGACCTCGATACGCCAGACCGGGTGTTTCCGGCATTGGCCTTCGAGCTTTTGCCGATGGGTCTTCGCGGCCTGATCCTGACGGCGCTGCTCGCCGCCATCATGTCGAGCCTGGACAGCGCGCTGAACGCGGCCGCGTCACTGCTCACCATGGATTTCGTCAAACCGCTGCGGCCGCATATTTCAGGCCGTGCCCTACTCGCGATCGGCCGGGGCTTCACCGCCGTATTGATCGTCGCGGCGGCGCTCTACGCGCCCTTGATCGAACGTTTCGGCTCGCTGTTTCAATACTTTCAATCCACCCTCGCCTATCTGGTGCCGCCGATTGTCGCGGTTTACCTGGGCGGCCTGTTCTGCGCGCGCTTCACCGCGGCGGCGGCATTCTGGGCCATCGCCGGTGGCCTCGGGATTGGCGTGGCGTTGTTTCTCGCCAAAGAAGTGACCGGCACCTGGGACGCACTCGGCCTGCCGCCCATACACTTCACCTACATGGCAATCGGTATGTTCGGCATCGCGCTCCTCATCATGACCGTAGCGAGCCTTGTCCGGCCAACGCCGGCGGCCGATCCGTCGACCCGTTTCCACTGGTCTGACCTCGAACCCGAGGACAGCACAAGAGGAAGGGGCCTACTCTGGGACTATCGCGCCCAGGCAGCGGCGCTCGCCGTCCTTATGGTGGCATTTATCGCGGTATTCTGGTAACCTGGCCGGTCCGCCGCGCGGCCCCTTCGGTCGATGGACAAAACGCCCATCCGGCGGGTAAAATTCGCCCCACCATCCAACCTGACAATGAGGGATCCCATGCCGGACGATATCAAGGCTGCCGACCAATTAATGGGCAAGAAGGGCCCGATCGCGCCCAAGGGCAAACCCGCCTTCTTCAAGCTCCGCGCACAACTGCTGGACGACGGCCGCAGCATTGAGCCATTGGCCGAGACGGAAAACCTCTGGACCTGGATCAAGGTGTACGCGTCCGGCGGCGAAAACGTGCTGCATGCGCATCCGAACGAAGACCATATGTTCGTCATTCTCGCGGGCTCCGCGATCTTCTATGGCCCGAATGGCGAGGAAAAGGAACTCGGCCGCAATGACGGCATCATGCTCCCGGCCGGCACCCATTATTATTTCAACGCGTCGAGCGAAGAACCGCTGGTCATGCTGCGCGTCGGCACGCACACGGACAAGAATAACGAAATCATGTATCGCGAGGGCATCGACGGCGCGCCGATCCCCGGCGGCACCAAGAAAAACAAATGGAAGGCCCCGGTCTATCGCGAGGGCGCGTATTACGAATAACGGCGCGGCCCGGCCGCCGGCGCAATAGCCAGCGGCCGCTAAGCCACCGTTGCGGCTTCCTCCACCAGCGCGTCCACATCGGCCGCGTCGAGACCAAGGTCTTCGAGCACCGCGCGGGTGTGTTCGCCCACGTCGGGCAAGCGGTGCAGCGAGTCGCCCTCCGATGCCGGCGAAACGCCGGGGATGGTCGGCAGCGGGACCGTGCCCAGATCGGGCTGACTGAACATCGGCGCGGCGTTCACCGCCTGGACATGCGGGTCGGCGAGCCAATCGAGAATGTTATTCACCGGACCGCACAACACATCGACGTCGCGTAATTTCGCCTCCCAATTGGCCGTGGTGTCGCCCAGGAACGCCGCCTGCAGGAGCGGCAGCAACGCCTCCTTATTCGCATCCCGCTTGTCGAAATCATCGAAGCGCGGGTCTTCGGCCAGCTCGGGCAATCCCAATACGGCGCACAGGTCGCGATACTGCTGTTCGCGCAACAGGGTGGCGAGCATCCAGCCATCCTTGGTCTGGTACACGCCGCCCGGCACGTTCGGCAGCCGCGGCGGGCCGTTCTGAACGTATTGTTCCATGATGTTCGGGGTCAGCATCGCCGCCACGCTCTGCATCAGGCTGATATCGAGGTATTTCCCCGCGCCGCTATCGTGCCGGCCGTACAGCGCCATCGACACTGCCTGAAACGCATAGAGACCGGTGAAGGCATCGATGAAGAACGCCCCCATCTTGACCGGCGCATCGTCCATCGCGCGATTGACCGACATCATTCCGGAAAATGCCTGCGCCACCGTATCGGTGCACGGCCGGTCGCTATACGGGCCCTGCTGTCCGAACCCGCTGATCGACACATAGACTAGGCCGGGATTGTCCGCAGCGAGCGCCTCGTAGCCGAGACCAAGCCGCTTTACCGCGCCGGGCCGAAAATTCTCGACGAATACATCGGCTTCGGCGGCGAGCCGTCGGGTCGCCGCCAGCGCGACCGGATTCTTGAGGTCGAGCACGATGCTTTTCTTGCCGCGGTTATAGGCGGCGGAATGCGCCGATTGCTTGCCGTAGCGCACGCCGATGGTACGCATCCAGTCGCCGCGCGGCGGCTCCACCTTCACTACTTCGGCGCCATGCAGGGCCAGCATCATGGCGCAGTTGGGGCCCGCGATGCCCTGGCTAATATCGAGTACCTTCAAGCCCTTTAAGGGTAGCTGCTGCGTCATTCCCGGTTTTCCCGCTTGCTCAAATCCATGTTAATGTCCGCGCGCTCGGTTTCGGGCAAAACCGCCCGATGCACATTGTCGAAGACGATACCCGGTTATAGAGTGCAAATCACGTCGTGGTGATCGTGGTTAAGAATAACGCTTTTGGATAATTTGAATGTTGTACATGGTGGAATGCGGCTTCGCGGATCCGGATCAGGAGGACGCCTGGAATACTTGGTACAATGGCGAGAAGATCGATGAACTGCTTGCCAATCCGGGATTCATGGCCAGCCAGCGATTTCGCTCGCTGACGCCCCGCGCGGCACCCTATCTCGCAATTCACAGTATCAAATCGGCGGATGTCTTTGCCGATCCGACGTATGGCGCCGGTGGCGGCGGCCGCTTCGGCGACTGGGATCTGGCACTGATGACCGACTGGACCCGGCGACTGTTCGACGGCATGGACGAATCGCCAGCCGTCGACGAAAACCACCTTTTGCTGATCGCCGACGGCTACATGCCGTTGCAGGACGCCGGCGTTTCGGTGACCTGGCTCGACGGGCTCGATTGGGACACCGTCAGCCAATATAAGGACGCGGTCGCCTTGGACGCGTCGGTATCCCGCCGCGGCATCGCGGTAATTGCGAAATCCGAACAAGCCGAGGTTTCCAAATTTCTGGGCATTCGCCTGTACGAACCGATTTCGGAAAAACGAAAATCCGCATGACTCGATCGGCGCGGGACGATCGCGTTCTCCGGAGCTGATCCGATACGGCGCCGCAAGGATCCATCATGAACAATACCGACGATGCGACCAACCGTCCCGATCTGACGTTTGCCCTGGCCGAAGAGGCCCTGGCGCTGACGCCGGAATCCCTTTCCACCGCCGATATCGCGCAACTCAAGCGACTGCTGCTCGACCATCTGGGGGTTTGCGCGCGCGGCGCATCGCTACCCTGGGGTGAAGCGCTGACCACCTGGGGCCGCGCCTATGACGGCTCCGGTCCGTGTATCGTATTCGGCAGCGCGCTCAAGACCGCCGCACCGGCCGCAGCCCTGATCAATGCAACGGCCGCGCACGGGCTGGAGATGGACGATACCCACGATGAATCGGTGACCCATCCGGGCGCCGGCGTGATCGCCAGCGCGCTCGCCGTCGGTGTTACCGAAGGACGCAGCGGCGCCGAGATCCTGGCGGCCATCGCCGCCGGGTACGAGGTGATGGCGCGCATCGGCCCGGCCACCGATGGCGGCAACATGATCGAGCGCGGGTTCCACCCCACCGCGCTGTTCGGCGGGTTCGGCGCGGCCACCGCCGCCGGCAAGCTGCTCGGGCTGGACGCGCGCACGCTCTGTTCCGCCTGGGGGCTGATGCTGTCAATGGCCGGCGGGTCGATGCAGTTCGCCCATGATCCGCACGGCACCACGGTCAAACGGCTGCACGGCGGATACGGCGCCCATAACGGCACCATGGCGGCGCAATTCGCGGCGCTCGGCATCGACGGGCCGAAACAGGCATTCGACGGCGTGTTCGGGTTGTGCAACCTGTTCGGCCCCAAGCCGGATGTCGCGCGGTTGCGGCGGCAGCCGGCCGCGCCGTTGGAAATTCACCGCATCAGCATGAAGCCCTACCCCTGCTGCCGGCTGTTTCATTCGACGATCGACGCGCTGCGTGAGACCACCGACGGGTTGACGATGCCGGCCGAGGAAATCGCCGGCATTCGCGTCGGCGGCCCGGCGATCATGGTGACGCAACACATGATGCGCCGCCCGACTTCGGTAATGGCCGCGCAGTACAGCCTGCCCTTCGCCCTGGCGACGAGCCTGCTACACGGGCCGGAAGCCTATGAATCCTATGCCGAGGATACGCTCGACAACTCGGATATCCTGGCGCTCGGCGACCGGATCGACGCCGTCGAGGATACCGGACTCGAGAGTGCATTCCCGAAACATTTCGGCAGTTGGGTCGAGCTCACGACACGGGACGGCAAGACCCTGCGGTCGGACGTTCTCGACAGTTTCGGAACCCCGGCGCGGCCGATCCCGGATGACGGGCTGCGCGCAAAGTTCGAAAGCCTGACGCAGACGGTTATGCCCGATCTCGACCTGCAGGCGGTCTACGCCGCGGTCGACGGTTTCGATGGACTGGCCGACGCGGCGGTACTGACCCGCCTGTTCGCCGCACGATAAGAAAAAAAATCAGGAAAGGACGGACGGCAATGGCAGTGCTCGACATTCAGGGCGACGCGGAAAAGGTCTTTGACACAATCGAGAACGGCGGCATCGCAATTCTGCAACTCAACGTCGCTTATTTGATCTGCGGCAACAAGGGCGACGCCATTGCGCGCATCTTCGAGGCGAAGGGGCGCACCTTCGAAAAACCGAATGGTATGCTGGCCAATATGGCAATCTTCGAGCAGTTGCTGATCACCAGCGACCGCGCGAAAGAAGTGGTGAGCGCGGTAACGCAGGATTTCGACCTGCCGCTGTCGGTGGTCGCACCTTTCCGGGCCGACGCGCCGCTGCTGGCCGGACTCGATCCCTTCGCGATTGAACGGTCGACCAAGGCGGGGACGCAGGACATCCTGATCAACGCCGGGCCGCTCGCCAACCGGTTGGCCGAGATGAGCCTGGAACGCGGCACGCCGGTGCTCGGCTCGTCCGCCAATAAATCGGAGACCGGCAGCAAGTTCCGGGCCGAGGACATCGATCCGGAGGTGCGCGACGCCGCCGATCTGATCATCGATTACGGGCTGTGCCGCTATCACAACGCGGTCGGCACCTCGAGCACCATCATCGACCTGCAAAATTTCGAGGTGTTGCGCTGGGGCGTCTGTTTCGACCAGATCAGCGACATATTGAGCCGGTTCTTCAAGATCGAGCTGCCGCCGAACCCGTACAAAACCGCCGCGTAGAAGACTTCATCCGTCATTCGGGACGGCGCGAAGCGACGATCCGGAATCCAAATTTATCGGAACATCTGGATACCCGCCTTCGCGGGTATGACCAGGAATGCCGAATTGACCGTTTCGAGCGGCCCGTCAGCTCAGCGACACCGCCGCGTCGAGTTCGGTCAGGTCCGGCAAGTCGTCAATCGCCATGACAGCTTCATAGACCCGTTGCGCGCGGCGTTCGCTGACCGCGCGGGTGGCGTTGCTCATGAATTTCGCCACCACGTGATCGTCGCTGATCGGGTTCCCATCGGAGCCGAGATTGTATTTCTGGTAGTGCTTCAGCTCCCGGCCGTCCTTGGTACGGATGATCACCGTGCCGGAGAAATAGTCCGGGAACAGCGTCTCTTCCGTGATTTCAAATGTGGTGCGGTCGCACAGAGCGAGGATCGCCGGGTCGGTATAGGTTTCCGGGTCGAGTTCCGCCAGCGTGAATTGCCCGCGCACAAGACAGGCGGCGATCATGTAGTGAACGCTGAACTGCGCCGCATAGGCGCTGTGCGGCCTGCGCTTGCGATCTTCCGGCATGACAACGGCCATCTCGTCCTCGTGCACCAGCGCGGTCACCGAGTCGATATCGTCCGGCGTCAGATTATGGTCGGCGCGCAGTTTCAGCGTCGCGTCGGCGAAGGCATGATTGAGGTGGCATGCAGGATAGGGCTTGTAGGCGACATGACGGAGTTCCCAGTCCTCGCCAAACCCGGCGGTGCATTCGTCCAAATCCACCTCGAGCTTGTTGCCGTTGCAATTGTAGAGCCCGTACTGCCCTTCATAGGCGGTGCGCGGCCCGGTATAGCCGTGCTTGGCCCAGCCGGCGGCGGTGATGCCGTTGACCGCGGCCAATCCGGGATGGATGCGCTTCGACCACGCGCCGTTCGAATGATATTCGCGGGTGCCGCCGGCCATGCTGAGGGTCAGGCCTTGCGCATCGGCCAATTGCGCCGGCGTAAGATCGCCCAACCGTCCGGCCAGCAGCGCGCAGGCATAGGCGCCGACGACCGCAGTGGTATGGAATCCGGCGCGGTGCAACCCGCCGCGCGCTGTCCTTGCGATCCGCGTCCCGGCCTCGATCGCCATGAGATAGGCGGCCAACGCCTCTTCGCCGCTCTTGCCGCCGGCCAGGGCCATCGCGAACATCACCGGGACCGCGCTGGCCGAGCAATGCATGACGCCGGTGGTATGGGTGTCGTCGAAATCGAGACCGTGGATCAGCGTGCCGTTCACCATCGCCGCATCGCGCAGCGGCAACCGGTCCGGCATGCCGATTATCGGGAAGTCGCCCTCGCCGCCCAGGCCACGCGCCGCCGTTACCGCCCGATGGCCGTAATCCATGGTCGATGAAGCGAGGCCGATGCCGAAGCAGTCCAGCACATGCATTTTCGCCAGGGTAACGATTTCCGCCGGCGCTGCGTCGAGCGAAAAGCCCGCCGCGAATTCTGCGAGTTTCTCGGATACGGTCCCGTCGCCCGCGGCAACGGTCGGTTTGAAGGCGGCCGGCTTGACGACTGTGCTCATCGGTATTCTCCCAATTTCGATCTGCCCGAGTGTACTGCAAAAGACACACTACCGGGAGTCCCCAAGGCGACACCCTTGCGGCACCATGGCAAGCGGCACACCCATACCGTTAACCAAACCGAAACGTTCAACCTACCATAGTGGCCATCCCGCTCGGTCAGGGAAGCCGGGCCAATCGCGACGCCGAGCCAATTTTAGCCGAGCCCAGATTTAGCCGAGTAATGACCACATTCGACTTCGATCTTTTCGTACTGGGAACCGGACCGGCCGGTCAGCGCGCCGCGATTCAGGCCGCCAAGCTCGGCAAACGGGCCGGAATTGCCGAACAGCGCCTGACCCTGGGCGGCGTCTGCATCAACACCGGTACGATCCCGAGCAAGACGTTGCGTGAAGCGGCGCTGCATCTGTCGGGCTATCGGGAGCGCAGCATCTACGGCGCGTCCTACAGCGTGAAACAAAACATCACGATGACCGATTTGCTGTATCGGGCCGGTACGGTCATCCGGCACGAAGTGGACGTCACCCGCCACCAGTTGCAGCGTAACGGGGTCGAGGTCATTCCCGGCCAGGCATCTTTCGCCGATCCGCACACGCTGCGCATTTCATCCCCGGACGGCCATTCGGCGCGCGAAGTGACCGCCGAAAAGATTATCATCGCCGTCGGCACCGAGACCACGCGAGACCCGCATATCGCGTTCGACGGTCAGCGCATTTTCACCAGCGACGATATTCTGGAACTGGAGGAATTGCCGCGCAGCATCGCCGTGGTCGGCGCCGGCGTGATCGGCCTGGAATACGCCACCATCTTCGCCACGCTCGGCGTCCGCGTCACCGTGATCGACAAACGCCCGCAGCTTCTGCCCTTCATCGATTCGGAAATTACCGACACGCTGGTCTATCAGATGCGCGACAGCCGGGTAACGCTGCGTCTGGCGGAAGGCGTCAAATCCATCGAACCGTTCAGTGACGACAAAGGCGACCGGGTACGCATCGTCCTGGACAGCGGTAAGAAGGTGATCGCCGAAAAAGCGCTCTACAGCATCGGCCGCACCGGCGCGACAGCGGCACTTCAATTGCAGAACGCCAACCTGTCGACGATCGACCGCGGCCTTCTGGCCGTCAACGAAAGCTTCCAGACCGAAGTGGAGCACATCTATGCGGTCGGCGACGTGGTCGGCTTTCCCAGCCTCGCCTCCACCTCGATGGAACAG
The DNA here is from genome assembly GCA_964469835.1 of uncultured Rhodospirillaceae bacterium. GTDB lineage: Bacteria > Pseudomonadota > Alphaproteobacteria > UBA8366 > UBA8366 > JAOTYV01. The sequence continues at coordinate 19,761 of CAYYBI010000597.1, read as the reverse complement.
GGCCGTCTCGCCGCGTGTCACGCCTTCGGCACCGAAGCGGAAGCGGTGCCCGATCTGTTTCCCTACGGTATCTACACGATCCCCGAGATTTCGACGGTCGGCAAGAACGAGGCGGAGCTCACCAAGGCGGGTATTCCCTATGAGACCGGCAAGGCGGCCTACAAGGAAATCGCCCGCGGCAAGATCATCGGCGATTCGACCGGGATGCTGAAGCTGCTGTTCCACATGGAGACCCGCAAACTGCTCGGCGTCGGAATCCTCGGCGAAGGGGCGAGCGAGCTGGTCCATATCGGCCAGGCGGTGCTCGCCATGGGCGGCACGATCGACTATTTCGTCGACACCGTCTTCAACTACCCGACCCTCGCCGAATGCTACAAAACCGCCGCCTTCGACGGCATCAACCGGCTGGGTTGAGGCGGCTTTTCGAGCAAACGCGTATTTTCACAAGGACCGGCGCTCAGCCGCCAGCGAAGCAGGTCGGCTGCAGCGACTTGTTTGGCGGCACTTTATTAATTGCGAACCGGTTCTGGCGGCCCACGCCGTGAGCCCAATTCGCCCTGGAGTCTCGTAAGAGCCCAGCGAAGCGCATCCTCGTTGCACCAATATTCATCATGAGGAATCTCGCCCCGGAATTCGAACTCGGAAACGTTAAATCCGTCTTCGATGTCGTTGTACCACAGCACCCTACTTCCGTGGACGGCCACAACCCAGAAGCCGCCGCCTTCATCACCCCAGGGAGAAAGGCGCCACTTGGCGGGTGCGATGCTCGCTTGCGCAAAGAACGAGCACTGCTCCTCGGAGCAGTCTGCAAGATCACGAGACAGCATTAACTCCAAGTCGGTTAAACTGATGGGCCGCCAAGTCACGGTTTTATGGTCACCCAATGTTTTGAGTAAGTTGGAAAAACAGGGACAGTTTACACTTTCTTGCGACCGTCGTCAGGACTGTCAGTGTCTGCCGTGGCGCGCCCGCGTGCCGGGCCCGCATGCTGGGCCATTTGCCGGATGTTAACGCTTTGTCGCGACGATCGGCCTCATGAAAACCGCGGCCGCAACGACTGAAACAAGGCGACCCCCGATGTCCGTGATGACCCGATATTCCATTGCCGTTTCGCGACCCATGGCGCTGTTCATTTTGCTGCTGTTTGCGGCCTGCGGGCCAAGCGAACCGCAGGTCGCGCCGCTGTCGAAAAATGGCGTGATCCTGGCGTTCGGCGACAGCCTGACCTACGGCACCGGCGCCAAGCCGCAGGAAAGCTACCCGGCCGTGTTGGCGCGGCTCATCGGCCATCAGGTGATCCGCTCCGGCGTGCCGGGTGAGGTCTCGGCGCGGGGTCTGGCACGCCTGCCCGAGGCGCTCGATCGCTACCGCCCGAACCTGCTGATCCTGTGCCATGGCGGAAACGACTTTCTGCGGCGGCACCGGCGCGACGGAACCGAGGCTAATATTCGGGCGATGGTCGAGTTGGCCCGCGCCCGGAATATCGACGTTGTCCTGATCGGCGTGCCGCAACCCGGCATCTGGATCACCGAAGGGGCGGAGCTGTTTGCCCGCGTCGCCAAGGCCTTCGGCGTGCCCTACGAGGCGGAGGCCTTGGCGGGGATCATGACCGACCGCTCGCTCAAGAGCGACACGGTCCACCCCAATGCCAGCGGTTACCGCAAACTGGCCGAGGCTGTGGCGGCACTGCTGCGCGCAAGCGGCGCAATTTAAGCCGTTCCGGAAACGCCGCGCCACAGCCGCTGAATGTGTCACCAATACCATTGCACTGGTTCGGCGCGGGCTCCTAGGATGCGCCATGGCTCGAAACTCCGAATTTCCGATCACCTTGCCGGCTGAATTTCCGGCGCCACGCGCGCAAAAGCTGCGGAACCGACCATGAAATGGCCGTCCGTGCGCAATATTCTGCTCGCCGTGATTTCGTTGCTGAGCCTCGGCTTCACCGGCGGTGTCGTCTATACCCTGCTAATCGACCCCGCCCCGATCGAAGTTCCCATCGGCGGCCCGTTCGAGCTGACCGACCATCAGGGCGGGACGATTTCCGACGCGACCTTCCAGGGCCGCTATATGCTGATCTATTTCGGCTACACCTATTGTCCCGATGTCTGCCCGACGAAACTCGCCGAAATGACGAATGCGCTCGACATATTTGCCCGGCAAGCACCGGAGCGGGCGGCGAAGATCGTGCCGATCTTCGTCTCCATCGACCCCGACCGCGACACGCCTGACGTCCTACGGGACTACCGGACGCATTTCCATCCGCGCCTGGTCGCCCTGACCGGTTCCGAACCCCAGTTGCGCAAAGTCACCAAGGCATTCAGGGCCTATTTCAGCAAGGTCTATCCGGACGAGAAATCCCGCGCCGCCAAGGAATACCTGATGGACCACACATCCTATGTGTATCTCATGGGGCCGGACGGCCGATACGTGACACATTTCACCGCGGCATCCACGTCCGGCACCATGGCGGACCGGCTCGCGCAGGTGGTCAACTAAATTTCACGGAAACGAAGGTTCGACCTGACGTCCGGGTTATGCCCGAAGGAACAGGATTGCGCCCATGAAAAAACAGAGTCCAAGCCCAACGCCGCTAATTATGGCCGGCACGATGATATCGGCGCCGTGCCGCCCGTTGCGCCGCGCCCAAATGATCCCGCCGCCGACGCCGATCAGCACCGGCAGAACGCCGAACAGGGCGATCAAGCCCAGCCAAAACCCTTGATAATCCATCATTTGTCAATTGCCTGCCGGTCGTGTGCGGCGCAATGAAGTCGCGATCGCCAAATAACCACTAGAAACAGTATTTAAGCACGTCCTGCGCCATAACAACGACGAGCCCCCAACGGCTCCACACCAGCGCAAACAGCGCCAAAAGCGCCAGGGCGGCGCTGGTAACGGTGAGCCGCACAAGCCAGCGCGGCGCCGGCGAATGGTGGTCGATAACACTCATTGAGCATCCCGCAATTCTATTCGTCCAAAGAGTAGCGAATGGTGAGTTGGAAAATCAATCAGCCTTTTTGGGGCGGGTACGATCGACACTCCGGGGCCGATATTTGAGCGAGCGTCCGCGAACAGCGTAGTATCATGTTTTCTGCCGCCCTCACCCGGGAGACCCGACCCATGATCCGACATTTCGGTGCGCTGATTCCCTCCACCAATACGACGGTCGAAATCGAATACAACCGACTGCTGCCGCCGGCATTGCAAGTTCATGTCGGGCGGCTTGGCAAAGCCAGCAACATCGCCTTTTCACCCAGCCGCGACGAAGACGTCGAATACCAGTCCAAGATGCTCGGCAGCGCCAAGGTCGAGGTCCTCTGCCTTTCGCAGACCTCGGCCAGCCTGTTCGACGACGGCTACGATGCCGCAACCGTCAAACGCATGACCGAGGGCGCGGGCGTGCCGTCTCTTACCTCGGCCGAGGCGGTCGGGCGCGCCGTTCAAGCGCTCGGCGCGCGCCGGATCGCCCTGGTATCCCCCTATTCCGAAGAGGTGATCGGCAAGGCGCAGCACTATTACGAGACGCGGTATGGACTGGAGGTCCTGGCAACCGATCCCTTCGGCGCAACCGACGCCTATGCCATCGGTGCGTTGAGCGCCGAAAATGCGACCGAGGCCTTCGCCCGCATCGACCGGCCAGAGATCGAGGTCCTGGTCGTGCCGGGCGGCAATTTTCCGACCATGAAATTTATCCCGCAATGGGAAGAACAGTTCGGCAAGCCGGTCATCACCACCAATCAGGCGGCGCTCTGGGCGATGATGGGGGTGATGAAAATCAAGGACCCGCTGCCGGGGCTGGGACGCCTGCTGGCGCAATTGCCGCCGTATTAATGGATATCCGCAACGAGAAACGAAGCGCCGCATGAACGAAAAACCGAATATCCTACTGATCACCTCGGACCAGCAGCGCGGCGACTGTTTCGGATTCGAGGGCCGCGCCGTCCGCACGCCGCATCTCGACCGCATGGCGCGCAACGGCACCCGGTTCTCCTCCTGCATCACACCGGCGGTATTCTGCCAGCCGGCCCGGGCGTCGATGTTGACCGGATTGTTGCCCTATACGCACGGCGTCGCGGATAACGGCATCAATCTGGAGCCGGCGCTCGGCGAGTCCGGCTTTGCCGGCACTTTGGGACGCGCCGGCTACGACACCGCCTTCATCGGCAAGGCGCATTTCTCCACCAAGACCACTTACCAACCGACGGAGACGCCGGAGTGCAATTTCGGATCGCAGCACTATCCGGACGATTGGCGCGGCCCCTATATGGGTTTCGACCACGTGGAACTGGTGGTGCACGGGCACCTCAACAAGGCGCGCGACAACAAGCGCCCGCCGATCGGCCAGCATTACGAGCGCTATTTCTTTAGCCGCGGCGAGGGCGACGAGGCATTGCAACGCTGGGCGACCGAATTGCCACCGCAATCGGGCGCCGCGCAAACCTGGCATTCCGGCTTGCCGGCACAGTGGCACAGCAGCAGCTGGGTCGGCGACCGGACCATCGACTGGCTGCGCCGCCGCGGCGACGCAAACCCGTTCTGCATGTGGGTGTCCTTTCCCGATCCGCATCACGCCTTCGACTGCCCGGAACCGTGGAGCCGGTTGCACCATCCGGACTCGGTGGAACTGCCGGAACACCGGACACTCGACCTGGACCGGCGACCCTGGTGGCACGAGGCGTCGCTGACCGGCGAACCGATCGTCGACGATCCGGAAATCCGAAAATACCGGATGAAAGGGCAGCGCGTGCCGCCGCAAACCGATGCACAACTCCGCGACATGACCGCCAACTACTATGGAATGATCTCGCAGGTCGATCACACCGTGGGACGCATCATGGATGCGCTGGCCGCAAGCGGAGAGGATCAGCGGACCATCGTGATCTTCACGAGCGACCATGGCGATTTGCTGGGGGATCACGGCCTCTACCTGAAAGGCCCGACGCTCTATGAAGGCGTTCTGCGGGTCGGCATGATCCTGCAAGGCCCCGGCATCCCCGCGGGCCGGGTGGTCACGGACCCCGTCTCGACACTCGATCTCGCGCCGACTTTTTACGAGTTCGGCGGCATTCCCACGCCCGCGGATTTGCAGGGCGAAAGTCTTTACCCCCTTATCAACGGCGCCGCCGATGCCGCCCGCACCGTCGCCCATAGCGAATGGTTCGTGCACAAATCGCGTTTCGGCGTCGACCTCAACCTGCGCACGGTCCGCACCAAGACGCATAAATGCACCTTCGAAATGATTTCGGGCGCGGGCGAATTATACGATCTCAAAAATGATCCGACGGAAATGCACAACCTTTTCGAGGATTCCGGCCATGCCGCGGTCCGGCGCGAATTGGAGGAAATGATGCAGGCGCGACCCGGGCGGCTCCTCGATTTTTTTCCGCCACAGATCGGCATGGCCTGAAGCAGCGCCGCCGCTACGCCTCGCAATGGAGCTTTCCGCGGCGGGAGGGGCGGGGTATTCTTCGAGGGTAAAAGGACAGATCGTGCCTTTGACTGCCTTCAGCTTAAGCAACCCTTCGGAACCGCAATAATGGCTGCCGCCCAACCGAGCGCACGCCGCGTCAGACGCAAAGACGCCCCGAAAAAGGGCCCGGACTCCACGCGCAAGCGGTATCCGGCCGCGGTCCGGGAAGCGCAGCTCATCGAGGGCGCGGCCGCCTTCTTCGCCAATCATGGATTTGCCGCGACCACCCGTGACCTCGCCGACGAACTCGACGTCACGCAGGCACTGCTATACCGGTACTTCAAGAACAAGGCGGTGCTGATCGACCGGGTGCTGGACTGGGCGATGACGGACCGCTGGAAGCCGGAATGGCAAGCACTCATCGCAGACGAGAGTCTTCCGCTGGCGGAGCGTCTCGTTCGGTTCTATCAGGAATATGCGGGCGACATCACGCAGGAACGGATGCGTCTCATGGTGCGTGCCGGCATCGACGGGTTCGGCATGCCGCAGCGGAAGAGCTTTCGGATTACGGAACATGTCCTGATGCCGGTTTGCCGCGCCCTGCGCCGCGACGCCGGCCTACCGGATTTCGCGTCGGTTCCCTTCACCCGCGGCGAACGCGAACTGTCGATGTCGCTGCACGGCGGCATCATTTTCGTTTGCATTCGCAAACACGTTTACCGAATGGATCTGCCCGACGACCTCGATGTCCTGGTCGAAATGCAGGTCAGGAATTTCGTAAGCGGCGCACCGGAAACGCTCGCCGCGATCCTGCGTGGCGACCTGGGCGCGACACTGACTGTACCGCTGATGGGCCCCGACCAGCGCCGCGTCTGATCGTCACCAGCCTATTTCGCTTTCGCCCGTATCTTTTTCATCGTAAAGACGAAATCACTACTCGCCGCCCGGGCCTTATGGCACGCGAAGCATTTTTCCATCGTCTTTCCCGGCTTCGGTTTGCCGTTCGGCAGGAACCACGCGTATTCCCAATCGCCGTTCCGTTTATCGGCGGGATAGGCAGCACCCCACCCTGACCGCTTTTCCATCACAAAGACGTTCTTGACCTTGGCGGTTGGAATGAGCCGGCCGTTCGATGCCATTTTGGGTGCGCCGTCGGCATCGACCTCAATCGCGTGATCTTCCATGATTATGATCGATCCGCTCGGCAACGGTCCCGACGAAACGCTCAAGGCGGCAGGGTTCGCATACATGAAGCGTACCTTTTCTTTCTTCTTTTTCTTTGTCTTGTCGATCTTGTCGTAGAGCGTGAATTTTTCCGCATAGTTCTCCGGAAAAGCGACCCGTTCAGGGCCCCCAACCGCCGGCCCGGCGACCGCCAGAACAAACGTCAACGAAAGTGCCAATCCAAGACTGCGTTGCATGACGAAGGACTCCCGATTCTCCAAGTGAAGGATCAGACGGTAGTCTCGAAGCCTATTAATTGTCAATTGACCACTTATAAATTTTTGCCGCTCAACATATTTTGGTCACCCTCGCGTGGCGGAAATGTATGCCGCAATACTATTGGGCTCACGACCGTCGTTACCACGGCCATGACTACCACTGCGGAAAACAGGTTATCCACTATGGAAGACGGGGCGTCTCCGGTCTCAAACAGACCCGCCTTCAACGCAATACCGGCAATGACCAGCTCGACAGCGCCTCGCGGACTCATCCCGATTCCGATGGCCGTCGAATCCTGTGCGGAGAACCCGAAGATCCGCGCCGCCCCGCCTGCGCCCACAACCTTTCCAAGGAAAGCAACCAGAACGAGGACAGAGACGAATACCGGCGCTCCGGACAATGCGCCTAAATTCAGATTGAAACCGATCGATGCGAAAAAAATCGGAGCAAGAAAACCGAATGTCATGCCCGAGATCGTGGATTTCACCCGCTCATAGCTATCTTCATCGATGGTCTTCCGCCCGAAGTAGAATCCGGCCACGAAGGCGCCGAGAATGAAATGTAACCCCAACGCCTCCGCAAACACGGCAAACGCGAAGGCGCCGACCAGCATCGCGCTGATTTCCAGTTCCTGCGTCTTGAGGTGGCGCATAAGACGACCGCCCCGGGGAAAGAGATAGAGGCCCACAACGCCGGTAACGGCGAAGAACAGGATAACCTTTCCGACGAGAATCGCGATGTCGACAAACCCTGGCGCGCCGCCGGCGGCGAGCATGCCTGTCAGCCAGGCCAGCAACAGGAGGCTGAGAATATCGTCGAAGACCGCCGCCGATACGATGGTTTGCCCGACCCGGGTGTCCAACTGACCGAGATCCATGAGAATACGGACTGTGGCCGGAACCGCGGTGATTGCGAGTGCTGTACCGATGAACAGGCATTGAGCGGCCCAAAGTTTCGATTCGGGGAGAAAAATCCATCCGAGACCCACGCCGAGTCCCAGAGGAACGATCATGCCGCCCACCGCAACTGTCGTGGCACCTTTCGAGTGTTCCAATACTTTCTGCGGCTGCATTTCGACGACGGCAAACAGCATCAGGAAGAACATGCCCAGTTCGGTGATGGTAACGAATACGTCGTTATCACCGAGCCCCGCCAGGTCCGGGAATGTTGCCGGAAACGCTGCAACGACAGCGCCCAGGGCGATGCCGGCGATAAGTTCACCGACGAGAGAGGGCTGGCCGATACGTTCGGCCGCCTCGCCGAACGCGCGCGTCGTGACCAACAAGATGAGCAGCACGTAAAACAGGTCGAATTCGAGTTGCATACCGCAGATGTCTTATTGCCGTTACGCCCGCGCGGGGTGCAGCCGGGTCGGTGAGCAATCTACGATTTCCCGAAACCGCATCGGCAAGAATTTAATCGACGGGCTGTCCCGCCGCGTGCTCCGCGGCACGCAAACCGGTCACGGCGGATTTTGCGAGCCCGCCGACATAGCCGACGCCGGGACCGCCTTCCAGCCCGCCCGTTGTGGCGCCGGCGGCATAGAGCCCCTTGATGGCGGTGTCGTCCAGCCGCAGCACTCGGGCATGTCCATCGATCGCGACGCCACCCATCGTATAGGTTATGCCGGCGCAGACCGGCGCCGCATAAAATGGCGGTGTACGAATCGCAACCGGCACTCCCTTGTCGGTCCGGCGCTCGGGCTTCAGCGCGCCGATGCTTCCTTCATCGACCGCCGCATTATACACGGCCACCGTCGCTTCGAATTGAGCCGCCGGCGCACCGATCAACTGCGCCAGTTCCGCCAAATCGGCCGCCTCGTGCAGCGTTCCGCCTTCTTTCCGCAAGTGCGGATTCGCGGGGATCAGTCCGTTGCGGCCCGCGCCGTCCCAAATCTGTTGATCAAAGACGACAGCGGCGGAATGCGGGTCGGCCAACGCTGCGACGCTGTTGGCGGCATAAACACCGCCGCGTCCTTCATCGGCAAACCGCCTACCGTCCGCGCCGACCAGAATGCCCGCGGCAACCAGTGCATCCAGATAGGGATAGGGCCACAGCATATCGTTGGTCGGCGCATCGATGCTGAGCAGATGTCCGTAAAACCGGTCCATGCCGAGGAGCGCCGCGCCCGCTTCCTCGGCGAAACGGACCCCGTCGCCGGTTCCCGTCCGCGCGTTACGCTGATGCAGCTTCTCCGGGTGGTCGGATATGTATTCCCTCAGCAGCTCCGGCGCGGCCTGAAAGCCGCCGTCGGCGAGCACCACCGAATTCGCGCGGAATTCAGCCAGCGCGCCCGCCACCTCCGCAGCAACGCCGACGCAGCGCCGCCCATCCATCAGCGGATGCCGTGCGCGGGCATTGCGGATCAGGCGTCCGCCGCGCTCGATGAGGTTTGCCCCAAGCCGCCGCAGCAGCACGTCGCCGGCCCGCCCCTCCCAATCGAGGCCCGGTCGCGTGCGGCCCGGCGGCGCCAACACCCACCGGTGATGCGGACTGCCGCTTGCCCGCAAGAACTTAAGTCCTTCACCCTGCAGCCAGCGCACGGACCGTTCTGCGTGCCGTGCCATGGCGAGCGCCAGATCGGGCCGGGCGATCCCCGCGCAGAGCTTCTCGATTGCCTCGAGCAGCACCGTCTCGCCCGCCATAATGTCGTCCATGCAGACATGCAAAGTGCCGCCGGTATACCGTGTGTTGCAGAGGTATTTCTCCTCCGCGCCTTTTTCCAACACGACCGACCGCAATCCCAATTGAGCGGCTCGATTGGCCGCCGTCAGGCCCGCAAGACCGCCGCCCACGACGATCAGATCGACATCGTCGCCGCTCATCTGGACGCATATCCCGCCCGCGCCTCAAACATAGCGCTTGGTGATCGGCGCATAGACGGCGACGCCGTCGACCGCACTTAGATCATGCCGATCCACGGTCGCCGCATCGGTGATCGCGATCGCGCGGTACGCCGGCTCGCCATCCAGCTCGGTCGCGCCCGCCTGCCGCCGTGCCGAGGCCGCCTCCAGCGGCAGGAACAGGCAGTTGGGCAGGTCAAAGCCGCGCGGGGCGTCTTCGCACAACACCACCCGACCCGTCTCTTCGATCTCCGGCATGCGCTCAATGCCCGCATAGACGTTGCGCCGCCGTGTGATCGCCCCGTGATAGTCGGCACTGGCGTTGCCGCCGCCGCCCATGGCGCGATACGCCTCGCTTTCGTATACGTCGAGCGACTCAATGCTATAGAGCGCCAGGTAATGCCAATTCTGCGCGCCCGGCGTGACCGCGCGGTAACGCTGTGCCGTATTCAGACCCGGTAATGCCAGGAGCTTAAACAAATAGGTCTCGTACCAGGCGTTCCAAACATCTTCGCGTGCAGGATCGCTGAAATTTAGCTCGACCATATAGATCACGAAAATTCTCCCGAAAGGCGCGCCCAGCCCTGTTGGGGCCAAGGTTTTATATTGCATATGCTATCAGGCACATCCCCGGCGGCAAACCGACCGCCCCCTCAAGTCCCAAAGCGCGTCACTTATAGAGGTCCCGAAGCCGCGCCCGGTCTTCCGGCGGCGGCGCGGCGAACAATCCCTTCGTGCTGCGACGAATGCCCATCTCGTCGAGATCGACCATAAGCTCCGCGGTCTTCACCGCCGCCGCGCAGCAATCGAGGATCGGTACGCCATCGATTTCACGGACGCCCTGGTCGATCATAAACATGTTCAGCGGATTGCCCGCGACCAAAATCATGCCCGCGCCCCGGGCGATCACCGGCCGGGCGGCCTCCGCGAAGGCGTCGAGATAGCGCTGCGGCTCGTCATACATTTTCGGGAAGTCTTCATAGGTCAGCGCCATCGACCCACCGGCGACCATGCGTTCGGCAAGGCCATAGCGATGCGCCAACTCGGAAACGTGCAGCAGGATCGACGGATTATGGGTGACAAAACTGAAGCTCGGCGCAAGCTGGCACGCCAGGCACATTGAACTTTCGGAAATGAAGACGACCGGCACCTCGATCACTTCGCGCAGTTCGTAATATCCGTGATCGACGGTGTTGATGACCGCAACGGCGTCGAAGCCCTCGGCCTCCGCGCGCAGAATGCTCTTGATCATCAAAGACACGACTTGGTGGTACGCCGCACGGTACCGGTCCTTGCCGAAGGGTGTCCCGTCGATACCGCCCGTCTGGAGCGTGGTCCCCGGCCGCGCAACCGAATTCAGATGGCGCGTCAGGGATTGTTCATACAAGCGCCCGTACGGTGTCGCGTCATCCGCCGCCAAGGCGCTGCCGCTCTGCAGCCAGATTTTCATCGTCGCCGTCTCCTTGAGGATCAGTCAGCGCCTGCCGGGCGGCGAGCGCACAAGAGAACTAAACGTAGCGCCTTCCGGGAACGGCGCTCAGTAGGGCTGATCGCCCTTAACGAGCACCCGGTACAGGGTACGCGTTTCCTTTAGGTCATAATCCGCGTAGGCCATATGCATGCTCGAGCGATCGTCCCAGATCAACAGATCGCCGATGCGCCATTTGTGACGGTAGATCAATTCCGGCTGTATCGCTTCTGACAGAATTTCGGACAACAAGGCGTGGCTCTCTTCGGGCGTCATGCCGACGAATTTCTCCAGCTTACCCTGATGCACATAGATCGCCTTGGTGCCATTCGCCGGATGGGTGCGGATAAGCGGGTGGACAACGGCGACGTCGTCGATCGCCCGGTCGGAAACGCCATAGCGATGGGATTTGGTCGTGGACGCGCTGCCCTGAAAGACGTTGACCGTACGAAGCCCCGCGATCCGGGCGCGCAACGCCGCCGGCAGCCGCTCATACCCGGCGCGCATATTGACGATACCCGTATCGCCGCCGCCCGCTTTCGGCAGTTCAATCGCATAGAGCGCCGTGTAATTCGGCGGTTCTTCCCGATTGGTGTGATCGGTGTGCCAATAATTGGAATGGTAGACGCGCTCGCCGCTCTTGGCCGGAAAAGTATTGGAAACGAGATTGACGAAATCCTCGGACTCATGGCGGTAACTGCTGAAATTTTGCTTCATCGGTTCGCCGAAGTTTGCCATCGCTTTAACGAACTCGCCGGCTTCCAGGTGTTGATCGCGCACGACAAGCGCAACATGCTCGACGAGAGCGCCGTTGAGCCGGCGCTTGCTTTCCGCATCCAGCGGTTGGCGCAGGTCGATGCCAACCGCCTCCGCACCCGCATATTTTCCGAGAATGTTGATTTCGAGGCCCATCGCATTCTCCTCTCGAAATTAGAGTAACGGCATTAACCGGATGGTGACAAGATAGCCTTAAGTTTATAGGCAGCATTGCCAATTTAGTGATACACCCAAAAAACGCCTGTTCAATTGCCACAATATTTCGGGAATATAAACGTTGCGCCGAAACGCATTTCTCGCGGTTCTGGTTATACCGTTGTTGCTCTTCTTGACGAGCGCCTCATGCCTTGCTCAGAACGTATCGTATTTCGATACTGAAAATTCCCCGAGCCTGCTCAGTCTCAGTACTGGTGTTTTTAACATCACCGACTCCGATGACGGCAACGTAGCGGCTTTGTTTCAGGTCGACTTCGTCCCCGCCGTGTCGCTCGTCAAATTCGGCGAATCCCTCTACCTGCATCCCTATGTCGGCGCATGGGCCACCCATGAAGGTAGCGTAATGGGCTATGGCGGCATCCAAGGCCTGATTCCAATCGGCCGGAGCGTCGAAGCGCGACCATTCGCAGCGATCGGCGTTTACGACAAGGGCGGCGGCAAGGATCTGCAAAGTGTCGCGATGTTCCATTCCGGAGTTTCAGTGTTTTATGTGTCGCCGTCGGGATGGCGATTCGGCGCCACATTTACCCACCAATCGCACGGGCAAATACTAAGTTCCGATTCTGAAAATCCGGGTGCGAACAACGTTCTCGCCAGTGTCGCTGTTCCCTGGGAGACGCTTTTTAAATGACCCCTATCCGGTCGTCGCCGAGTCGGCGGGCTCGGCCGGAAACTGGCGCGTTGCCAAATTTTATTGGTGCCCAGCACCGAGTTCCCTACCCCTTCGGCAAAACCTCCGGGTTGACGACGTTGATCGGCGCGCCGGCCTGGTAGGCAATGATCTGGTCGAAGATGTCGCTGAACTGAATTTCGTACTCCTCGCGTGTCACATAGCCGACATGCGGGGTGCAGACCACGTTGTCCATCGTTAGCAACGGATGCCCCGTGTCGCGCACGGGTTCTTCTTCGTAGACGTCGACCGCGACCATTCCCGGACGCCCCGCGGCGAGCGCCGCCTCCAATGCACCGGTCTCGATCAGCGGCGCACGGCTGGTGTTGACCAGCAAGGCGGTAGGCTTCATATGGGACAAGTCGTCGGCGGTGACGATGCCCCGCGTCGGATCGTAGAGCCGCATATGCAGCGACAGGACATCGCAGGTCTCGAAGAATTCCTGCTTGCTTGCGGCGGTGGCATAACCGTCGTCACGCGCCCGCGCCCGCGATTCCTCACGCGCCCACACGAGGATGTTCATCCCGAACACCACGCCATAGCCCGCGACCACCTTGCCGATCCGGCCATACCCGTAAATACCGAGCGTCTTGCCGCGCAGCGAATTGCCGATGCCCGATTGCCAGTCGCCCGCCTGGAGCGAGGCCATCTGCTGCGGAATCCGACGCATCGCCGCGAGGACCAACCCCCAGGTCAGCTCGGCCGTCGCATAGGACGGCGTGCCCGGATGCTGGCTTGACGAGACGATCACGCCGAGGCGCGTACAGGTGTCGATGTCGATATGGGGATAGACACTGCGCTGGCTGATCAGCTTCAATTTGGGCAGCTGCTCCAGCAACGGTGTGCGGATCTTGGTGCGCTCGCGGATCAAGACCAGCGCTTCCGTCTCGGCCAGCCGTTCGGCTAGCGCATCGACCTCCTGTACATGGTCGTTCCATACCGTAACCTCATGGCCGTCCAGCTTCGAGAAGCAGGGCAGCCCCCGCACCGTATCGTGATAGTCGTCCAGAATTGAGATTTTCACCGCCCGCCCCCTTTATACCCTGAATTTCCTGTCCATGATTTGCAATTGCATCGCCCGTGCCCTGCCGGCCTTGCTGCGGCGGCGATCTAATGCGTCTGCGCCGGAAGGATGCGTTCCTGCACGAGCCGCCATGTGCCGTCCTCTTCCAGCTCGATGAAGATCTCGAGCGAATGGCTTTTCACCGTCCCGTCCTTTGCTTCGATGGTCTCGTGCGTTTCCACACAGATCACCGTGTCGGTTTCCATCTTCATTTGGAGGCCGTCATAGCTGATCGATTTCATCAGCCCCTCGGCAAATTCATGCGCGCATTGCTGCGACCAGTCTTCGTAAGTGATCGCCTCGTAGCCGGGCACGCCATAGAGCCGCACTTTCTTCGAGATCATTTTCATATGCGCTGCATGATCGCCCGAGATGGCGGTCTGGGCGAAGCGCGTCAGAAAATTTTGCGCGAATGCACGGTTCATGCGCCGACGCTTTCGCGACGCTGCGCGATCAGTCGCATGGCCCCGCCCGATCGCAGGTATACGGACCCGAATCTCAAACGCCGCTACCCGGAAAAGGGTTCGCCCCAGCGATCCTGAAAAACGAATTCGTCAAGATCGCCGCGGCCGACCGGTCCAAAATTTCCCATCGGATAGCCGATCGGCAGAATGGCGTAGGAATGCACGCCGGGCGGCAGCTGCAGCGCCGCCTCCGACTCTTTTTCAAACAGCAGATGCCGGGTGGTCAGGGTCGCGCCCAGGCCAAGCGCGCGGGCCGCCAGCAGCATATTCTGAACCGCGGGGTAGATCGATGCGCCGGACGCCCGGTTCGGTTTGTCCTTACGGTGTTCGATGCAAGGCACGATCCAAATCGGGGCCTCATGAAAATGATCGGTCAGATATTCGACCGCCGAATGCTGGCGATGATATTTTTCCTTCGTCGATCCCGGCGGCGGCGCGCTGGAAGCATAGCGCGGGCCGACGACTTCATCGAGCGCGCGTTTGTAGTGGACCTGGACCGCTTTCTTGATCGCGGTTTCCTTGATGACCAGGAAACGCCAGCGCTGGGTGTTTCCGCCATTCGGCGCGCAAATGCCGGCCTCGAGGATTTTTCGGACGAGTTCGTCCGGCACCGGATCCGGTTTCAGCCGGCGCATCGCCCGCATCGTTTGCATGATATGGAAAAGATCGGTTCCCTCGGGCATCGCATGATCCTTTGCGCCGGTTGTGTTCGACGTCACTAACGATAAGGAAAAATGTGGCCTCAATCGCCGATGACAAGGCCCCACATACGGTACCGCCGAAGGTGCGCCTTGTCACGGCCGCCCGGCACCATGCCGGGCAGATTTCCAGTCAACAATGCTTCTCGTTCAGGCCAAGCTTTGCTTGAAGAAGGCGATGGTGCGTTCCCAAGCCAGTTTTGCCGCTTCCTTATTATAACGCGGCGTTGAATTGTTATGAAATCCGTGCCGGGTTCCCGGGTAGGTGTGCATCTGGAATTTGGCGTTGTTGGTCTTGAGCGCGGCCTCGTAGGCCGGCTTCGTCGCATTCACCTTCGGATCGTTCTCGGCGTAGTGAATAAGCAAGGGTGCCTTGATATTGGCCACGTCACCGGTCGCCGGCGCGCGTCCATAGAACGGGACGGCGGCGTTCAGGTCGCTGCCGAGCGTCACCGCCAGGAAATTCGTTGCCGCCCCGCCCCAGCAAAAACCGGTCGCCCCGAGCTTACCGGTCGATAGGGTATGGGCCTTTAGATAGCGGGCGCTGTTGTCCATATCCTGCCGCAGCTTGGATTGATCGAGACTTTTCTGCATGGCGCGGCCGTCATCGTCATTGCCTGGATAGCCGCCGATCGGCGACAGGCCATCCGGCGCCAGGGCGAGGAAGCCCTCGACGGCGGCGCGCCGCGCGACATCTTCGATATAGGGGTTCAAACCGCGGTTCTCATGGATGACGAGAACGGCGGGAAAGGGGCCCGCGCCGGCGGGCTGTACCAGGTAGCCCCGCATTTTTCCGGACGTGCCGCCGGGCGACGGGTACTGCACATAGCGCGCCTTCATCCGCTTGTCAGTGAAGGAGATCGTTTGCGCGATCGCATAGCGCGGCATCAGGCTCTGCGCCATCGCGAGGGCGGAAACGCCGCCGATTGTCAGGGCCGCCGCCTTGCTGAAGAATTCCCGCCGTTCGATCCGGCCGTGACAATAGTCGTCGTAAAGATCGAAAACCCGTTGGTCGATGTTCTTGTCGTCCATCACCGTTGCTCCTCCAAATGACATCCGTACCGTCACCCGATATTGAACACCCATTGCCCAGCAGCGCGCACTAAAATTTCCGTGAACCGGCAGAATTATGCTATTGGCGCGCGACCAGCCAATCATCAAAGATTTGGTGTCATTTTCAAGGCGCTGTTGAGGGCGATGTTCGCAATGCACCGATTCCCCGGCTTTAGCATGACCGTGTTGGTGGGCGTGGTCTGTCTGACCGCGCTTGGCGCCGGTCCGCCCGCACCGCACGCCGCGGATCTTGACGCCGCGGCGCTGGATGTCTTCAAGCGCAACAAATGCGACGATTGTCATGTGCCGATCGCCCAACGCGTCAAGGACCCCAAAACCGGGAAACTGCTGTATCCGGCGAAGCGCGATTTTTCCTTCATTCTCGATATCGCCAAAGTGAAAGCGTCGAAATACATCACTCCCGGCGTCCCCGAGAAATCGACGCTGTAAAAGATGATCGTCGAAGAGAAAATGCCGGAGGGCGCGGAATTCTGTTTCGGCGACCCGTGCCCGTACCCAGCGTTGTCGGGGAGCGACACGACGATCATCCGGGATTGGATACGCACGCTCGAATGACCACGAGTGGCGCGTGAGATGACCGCCCGGCCCGCATCGCCGTCAAAATAGAATTGCGCATTTCCTAAATCAGGGTCTACCGGGATATGCTGCTGTCATGTCCGATGTCCAGAACCTGATCGTCGAGCAAATCCCGCACCTGCGCCGGTACGCGCGGGCGTTGGTCGGCGACCGCGGACAGGCGGACGACCTCGTGCAAGACTGTCTGGAGCGCGCCTGGAGCAGGATGGACCTATGGGCCAGCGGCACTAACATGCGTGCATGGCTCTTTACGATCCTGCATAATCTTCACCGGAACACCGCGCGCAAATATCACAATTCACCGACGCTGACGCCGCTAGAGACAGGGGTGACGAGCTTGCCGGTTCGGCCGACACAGGAAGACCGCTTGGAGATCACCGGCGTTTGGCGGGCATTTTCCCGCCTGCCGGAACCACAACGCGCGGCGCTCCTGCTAATCGCCTTGGAGGAGATGAGTTACGAGGAAGCTGCCACGGTTCTTGATATCCCGGTCGGCACCCTTATGTCGAGAATCCACCGGGGCCGCGAAAAACTGCGCCGGATGATGTCCGACGCCGATCGAACTAAGGTGGAATCAAGCGAATGACTGCCTCCGAAACGGTCAGCAAAGCCGAACTGCACGCGTTCGTCGACGGACAGCTTGATGAAGCACGGCGGCGCGAGGTGGCCGAACACCTTGCCACCCATCCCGAGGCGGCCGAGCGCGTGGCGGCATATCAGGCGCAGAAGGCGGCGCTGCGGAAACTGTTCAATCCAGTGCTCGAAGAGCCGTTGCCGAAGGGGCTTGCCGCCCGAAGACCGACCCGAACGCGCGTTCATCTCTTCTGGGCGGCAGCTTCGGTAGCCCTGTTCATCGCCGGCGGCATTATCGGCTGGCGGGTGCAGGAGGTGATGCAGGTCGACAAGGTGCAGGAAATTACCGTTGCCCGCCGCGCCGCCGTCGCGCACGCCGTCTTCACGCCGCAGCGGCGCCATCCGGTTGAAGTGACCGCGGATGAGGAGACGCATCTGGTTCGCTGGCTCTCCAAGGTTCTCGGTGCGCCGCTTCGCGCGCCACGGCTTGGCGAATTCGGGTTCTCCCTCGTCGGCGGTCGGCTGTTGTCGGCGGAGGTCGGCCCGGCCGCCCAGTTCATGTATCAGGATGAAAAGCGCCGCCGCATCACCCTGTACGTCGTGACTGACCCGCGCTGGCAGGGAACCACCGAATTCCGCTTTGCGCAAGAAGGCCCCGTGTCGGTATTTTACTGGATCGACGGGCCGGTCGGATACGGGCTGACCGCCGAGTTGTCGCGCCCCGAACTTCTCAGGATCGCGCGCGCCGTCTATGACGAATTGCAGCCGGCGCCGAAACCAAATTAAACGGATTTGAAACCCCAGATTTGGTCGCGAGATGCGCGCATCAATAGCGACGCACCCGTTTGAGAATTTCCGTCACAAACTTCCATCACATTAATTTATTCCCGGTATGGAATAATTTGCGTTGTAGCGTGTTTATATAACTGCGGGTCGTGTGTATCCCGCCAGAAGCCGATCCACAGCACATGAATACAGTTGTGGGTCGGGCGACCCATCAACGGCCGCATGATACCAATGCAACGTTGTCAGAACCCGATAGGTGGCCGTCGGCTGATAACACAGGAGGGAGAGTAAACAATGCGCCCCGCATTCAAACTATCAGGAATTCTCACTGTCGTTGCCCTTGCCGGTCTCGTCATTTTACCGGCGGACATGTCCAGCGCGGCCGGCGCCAGCGACGCGATAAAAGAGCGCAAGGCCTTGATGAAAACCATCAGCAAGAACTGGAAACCGATTAAGGCTTACGCCAAAAGTGGCGCGGGTAGCGCCGCGGACGTTGCCAAGCACGCAACGGTGATCAATGCCTCTTCCATGAAGATCAACTCCCTGTTTCCAAAAGGAAGCGGCCGTGGGGACTATTCCGATAAGGAAACGCGCGCATTGCCGGCGATCTGG
This sequence comes from uncultured Rhodospirillaceae bacterium, assembly GCA_964469835.1. GTDB lineage: Bacteria > Pseudomonadota > Alphaproteobacteria > UBA8366 > UBA8366 > JAOTYV01. The sequence goes on along the minus strand of CAYYBI010000597.1, from coordinate 1,088 downwards.
AAAGACTGGAAGGGGTTTGAAAAGGCAAGCAGCGCTCTCGAGCAGGAAAGCGCCAAACTTATAAAAATCGCCGGCACCGGCGACCAGAAGGCGATTGCCAAACAGGTCGGCGCGATGGGCAAAAAGGGATGCGGCGGCTGTCATAAACCGTTCCGCGGCGCAAAAGTGAAGTAGTCGTCGGCACACCCTTTCGGGTGACGAGACCGCCCGCAGGGTGCGCAGATCCTCAGCCAAGTACGCATAGAGACCAGCCGTCCCCCGCGGTGCCCCGTCGCAGCCCCCCTCCCAAGCTCCCCTTGCGGCCGCGACGGGGCGCTCGCGCTTTATCGTTGAGCAACACGGTTCGGTTTGGTTTCATTTCCGCAATCGAAGTGACTTATCTAATTAAAAGTACAGGGAAGGCGCATGAAAATACGATCGCTTTTACTGGCGGCTGCTCTCATCGGCATTGCCGCTTCAATAACGCAGGCCGCATCGGCTGCGAATGTAAAAATTACGCCGCTGGGCGGCCAGGATGGGGAGTTCTGCCTCCTCGACCGGGCCTTGATCTTCGAAGATCCGAACGGCACGCGGTTGCTCTACGATGCAGGGCGCACGGTCGCCGGACCGAAAGACCCGCGCCTTGGCAAAATCGACGTTATCCTCGTCAGCCATATGCACGGTGACCACGTCGGAAACCAGCATACAAAGGCGGTCAATGCGGGCACCTGCGCCAAGCCGGACAGGTCCGTTAAAGCGACGCCGAATTCCAGCACGGTGAACATCGCCTTGGCGAAAGGCGCCAAGATCGTGACCGGCAGCGAAATGCCGCGGTTCTTCGCCGGAAAGCTGAAAGCCGCCGGCGGCAATCCTAAAAACTCGGTGCTCGTCCGGTTTGGCGCGAACAAAACGGTCGGCGGCGTCGCAATCACCACCGTGCCCGCGGTGCACAGCAACGGCCTCGCACCGGCTTTCATCGGCGGGACGCTTGGCGATTCCATGAAAGCGGCGGGTATCACCGGCTATGTCGGTCCGCCGACCGGTTATGTGTTGCGCTTCACCAACGGGTTGGTCGTCTATCTGTCCGGCGACACCGGCATCACCGCCGA
>CAYYBI010000596.1:0-6629 GCA_964469835.1 uncultured Rhodospirillaceae bacterium | reverse complement strand
GCCGTTTTCAATGGCCTTGGTCGTAAACAGCGCCCAATGGGTCTGCGAGCGCCGGCCAAGCCCGACGCGCTTGCCGCCGAAATCCTTGATCGACTTGATATTCTTGTCGAGAGTCGTGAACCAGATGCAGTTGGAGGAACGCGTTACGAGCCAGCGGAAATTGGTACGCGGAATTGGCTTCGCAAAGAAGCCCTTCTGAGCCGTATCGGCGGCCCATAGCGCGCCGGTAGACGACCAGAAGGTCGTTGTCTTATAGCGTTTCTTGTTGTTCGCCATTTCCTTCACGTTATAGACGAAACCGGGACTTTCCTGTGCGACCAGCCGCAACCAGGGATGCCGTTTGGCGATCAGCCTCTCGAAGATAACAACTTGTTCCGTGACGCCCGCACCGAACGGCGCGGTGAGCGAGGGCACGCGCACTTCATCGCGCGCCAGTGCCGACGCGCTGACGGATACGGCCGTCATCAGTGCGGCGGCGCCGACGGAAATTTTCCTATAATGAGAACCGATCATTCATCCTCTCCCTGTCTATAAAGATACTGTTTTGCCGATTCCATTCGGCGGATTGGCAAAAGTTTCCGCTGTTTGAAACCTGATGTCAAAATGCACCGTACGGCAGTCATGTTAGCCAACGGGCAATTCGTCATCATGCGGTCGGTCTTTGGGGATAAGATTTGGTGGCCTTATAATGCGGTTGCCGCGTCAAAGGGTTACAATGCGCTAAGAAGTCTTGTGAGGAATACCCATGACCATCGAAGTTAAGCCGCTGACCGGGGCAATAGGCGCCGAAATATTTGGTGCGGATGTGAGCGATCCAGCCCAGCATAACGATTTGATGGCGGCGTTTGCCGCCCATGCGGTCATCGCCATTCGGGACCAGACGGTCACGCCGGATCAGCAAATCGCCTTTGCGCGGCGCATCGGTGACATTAACGTTAACCGGTTCTTCGCATCCGTGCCGGGCTATCCGGAGGTCGCTTTGGTGGTCAAGGAGCCGGATCATAAGACCGTGATTGGCGAGCGCTGGCACACGGATCATTCCTATGACCAAGTCCCGGCGATGTGCTCGATGTTGCACGCGATCGAAACCCCTGAAATCGGTGGGGATACGGTCTTCGCGTCGATGTATGCGTCCTTCGATGCGCTGTCCGAGGGTCTGAAGGAAACGCTGCGGAGTATGAAGGCCTGGCACTCGTCGCAGCATATTTTTGGCCCTGCGCGCAAAGACGCCGAGGTCAGGGATACGGGACGCATCGGCAATGTGGAGTTGGCGACGCAGGACAATATCCATCCCGTCGTCATTCGCCACCCGCTGTCGGGTCGAGAGGCGCTGTACGTCAATCCCGAATTCACGGTGTCGTTCGACGGCTGGAACAAGGAAGAAAGCCAAGCGCTGATCGCCTATCTGGAGCGGCACTGCACGAAGCCGGAGTTCACGTGCAGGCTGCGGTGGAGTCCCGGAACGATCGGGATCTGGGATAACCGCGCCACCTGGCACAAGGCGGTCAATGACTACGCCGGTCATCGCAGACAGATGCACCGGATAACGATCGAGGGCGTGGAGCTGACGGAATCCCGCATGGCTGCCTGACCGCTAACGGCAGCCAAGCCTTTATTCGGGCCGTCCCGCCATCATCCGCACCGCGGTGTAGGTCAGCACATTTTTGCCGTCCTGATTGACCACCTTGTTGGTGCTGCTGACGATGCCGCGATTGCCCTTGCTGGTCGGTCGCGCGCCGGTGATCTCGACCTCACCATGAATGGTGTCGCCGACCAGGGTAGGCCCGTGCACCTTGATCGCGGTTTCCAGCAGCGCCAATCCGGTGTGCTGCATGGTCGCCTGAACCAGCAGTCCCTCGACAATGGTGTAGGCGAGCATGCCCGGCACGACCCGGCCCTGGATCGCACCATGCGCCGCGTTGTAGGTGGCGTCGGTAAACATCATCTCGACCATGCCGGTTGTGTTGATGAAGCCGACCAGATCCGCCTCGGTGATCGTCCGGTTGATCGTGCGGAATTGACGGCCTTCGACCATGTCATTCCAGTAAAAGCCGAGACCGACGGTTTCCATCCTGTGTTCTCCTTGGGTCAAAATTATTTGGCCATTCCGGACGGTGCATTGCGCCGATCCGGAATCCAGAATTAGCTGGCAGCACTGGATTCCCGCCTGCGCAGGAATGACTCCTACACCTAGATTTGTCGTACGGGACGCCGGGTCATCGGCCCTTCCATTGCGGCGGGCGCTTTTCCGAGAAGGCTTTCGGTCCCTCGATGTAGTCTTCGCTCTCGCGCATGCGCACGATGGCCGGGTATTCCGCGTTCATCGCCTCTTCGACCGAGGCGTGGTTCAGCCCCTGCATGACCGCCTGCAGGCTGGCGCGGATCGATAGCGGCGAGCATTGCAGGATCTCGCCGGCCCAGCGCAGGGCCCCGTCAAGCGCCTTGCTCGGCGGCACCACCTCGGTGACGATACCGAGCCGGTAGGCTTCTTCCGCCATGACATGGCGGCCGGTCAGGATCATGCCCATGGCTTGCTTCATCGGCATCATGCGCGGCAGCCGATGCAGCCCGCCGGCCAGCGCGGCCAGGCCGACGCGCGGTTCGGGCAGGGCGAAGCGCGCGGTTTCGGTGGCGATTATAAGGTCGCTGGCCAGCGCCAGTTCGAAACCGCCGCCCATGGCGACGCCGTTGACCGCGGCAATGAGCGGCTTGCTGCGGTCGAACCGCGTCGTGATACCGCCGAATCCCGTCTCGGGACGATTGCGCGTGCCGCCTTCGGCCTGCCACCGCAAATCATTGCCGGCGCTGAACGCGCGGTCGCCTTCGCCGGTGAGGATGGCGACCCATAGTTCCGGGTCGTTCTCAAAGTCGTCGAAAATTTCGGAGAGTTCATAGTGCGCAGGTGAGTGCAGCGCATTCATACGCTCCGGCCGCTTGATGGTAACGACCAAAACACGGCCTTCGCGCTCGGCAGAACAGAATTCAGGCATGATGTCCCCCTGGGTTGGATGCGGCCGGCGATGCTGGAGCCGGCGCGGGCGATTCTAGGTTGATTATAGTGGGTGAAACGGCGGTGTCGAAAGCGGGCCAGACGATTTTAAAGTTTCGACTCCGCCCAGGCCGGGTCCGGTTCGGCGGGGTCGGACTTGAGTGCCGCCGCCTTGACGCCGGCGATCGCGCAGAACTCATCCTTGTCCGACGTATCACCGCTGATTCCGACCGCGCCGAGCGTGTGGCCGTCGCCATCACGGATTAGCACGCCGCCGGGGACGGGGAAGAAACGGCCCTCCGATGCAGACGAGAGCGCGCCGATAAAGCTTGGCCGGTCGCTCAACCGGTCGCGCAGGGTGCGGCTCGATTGTCCCATGCCGAGTGCCCCCCAGGCCTTGCCGATCGCGACCTGCGGCCGCAGGATGCCCGAACCATCCTCACGTTTGAACGCCAAGAGGTGGCCGCCGGCATCGAGCACGGCGACGGTTAGCGGCATCATGTTTTCGGCGCGGCCGGCGGCGAGGGCGGCATCGACGATGGTTGCGGCCTGATCGAGGGAAAGGGCAGTCATGGGGCACGTCCTGATTTCCGTAGCGGGCATCCTCGATCTTGAAGGAAGGCGACCCAGGTAAGCAAGGTCATGAAAATCCGAATTGAATACTGCGGCGTTTGAAACTACGAGCCAAGAGCCCGCCGTGCGCGGAACCTGATCCTGGAAAACGCCGAGGCAGAGATCGAGCTGGTACGGGGCGGTGGCGGTATTTTCGATATAACCGTCGACGGCGCCTTGGTATTCTCGAAAAAATCCGCAGGTACCTTTCCGAGTGATGCCGAGGTGAAAGCGATCGTCAGCGGATAGTCCGCGACGCGGAGCCCGCACAATGCGGCCCCAATCTTCTGTTGTGGCACTCCCCGAACTTGATCGTCGCCCGGTAATCCGTGCAAAATCGAGAAAATATGTCTCGATAATCGCGTGATTTTGGGGAGGCAGGCGCGGTGCCGGGGCGAGACAATTCCTTTACTGACATCATCGTCGGCGCAGGATCAGCGGGATGCGTCCTCGCAAATCGACTTTCCGCGGACCCCAACAACCGGGTTCTCTTGCTGGAGGCTGGGGGCCGCGACAGTAATCCTTGGATTCATATCCCGGTCGGATATTTCAAAACCATGCACAATCCGAAGACAGACTGGTGCTACCAGACCGAACCGGATCTCGGATTGAACGGCCGCAGTATCGAATAGCCACGCGGCCGGGTACTGGGCGGTTCCAGTTCGATTAATGGGCTTCTTTATATTCGCGGTCAGGCCGAGGACTACGACCACTGGCGCCAGATCGGCAATGCCGGATGGTCGTTTGAGGACGTATTGCCCTATTTCCACCGGTCCGAGGATCAGCGCCGCGGCGAGGATGAATTCCACGCGACAGGCGGGCCGCTGGCGGTCGAGGATGTCCGCATCCGCCGCGAAATTTGCGATGCCTATATCAAAGGGGCTGCGGAAATCGGCGCTCCCGAAACCGATGACTTCAATGGGGCCGATCAGGAAGGCGCCGGGTACGTACAACTCACGGCGCGCAACGGCAGGCGGTGCAGCGCGGCGGTGGCATATCTTCATCCGGTTCGGCGCAAGCGGCAAAATCTTGAAGTGGTCACCCATGCGCTGGCAGAACGGCTCTTGTTTGACGGCGATCGCGTGACTGGCATTGTGTACACCGTCGATGGCGTGCCACAGGAGGCGCATGCTTCGGGCGAGGTGATCCTGTCAGCGGGCGCGATCGGATCGCCCCGGATTCTCCAGTTGTCCGGCATCGGTGCGGGCAAGAATTTGCAAAGCGTAGATATTCCGGTGCGGCACGACCTGCCCGGGGTCGGCAAGAATTTGCAGGACCATCTCCAGGTCCGGCTGATTTATCGAACAAAGTTGCCGCTCACACTCAATGACCAGGTCCGCAACCGCCTGCGAAAAATGATGATGGGAATCGAATACATGGTGCGGCGAACCGGTCCTTTGAGCATGGGGGCGCGCCAGATTTGCGTGTTCGCCAAGACCCGTACCGAACCGGCTACGCCGGATATACAGTTTCACATCCAACCGTTAAGCGCGGATAAGCCCGGCGATGGGCGTCATAAATTTTCCGCGTTTACCGTATCGGTCTGCCAGCTTCGGCCGGAAAGCCGCGGGCGGATCATCTTGAAATCGAGCGACCCCGCGGCCTATCCGGCGATTCATCCGAATCATCTGGCGACGGGGACCGATCAGGAAACGTTGATCGGCGGAATGCGGATGTCGCGCCAGATCGCAGAGACCGATGCGTTGTCGAGCTATGTCGCCGATGAGATGCGGCCCGGTTCATCCACGCAAACCGACGATGAATTACTGGCCTATGCCCGTGACAACGGCGTTACCATCTACCATCCCGTGGGTACCTGTAAGATGGGCGCCGGTCCGATGGCGGTTGTCGACGACCGGTTGCGCGTACACGGCATCGAGCGGTTGCGCGTTGTGGACGCGTCGATTATGCCGACGCTGGTGTCGGGCAACACCAATGCACCGGCAATCATGATCGGTGAGAAAGCTTCGGACATGATTTTGCAGGATGGGCGCTAGGCGGTCGGTATTTCTTTCGGATCTACACGTCATTTCCAAGTCGTTGGGCCAAAGCTGGCCGCTCGGCAATTATTGTCCACTACCGGATGTGATTGATGGCGTGCCGGCAAACAACGATTATAAGCCGTATTTTACGGCGGCAATGATGCAGAAAGACCTGCGCCTCGCGCAGGATGCCGCACAGTCGGTCGATGCCTGTACGCCCTTGGGCGCCCATGCGTTGGCGAAATTTTCGCTGTTCTGCTCCAACGGCGATGCTCAAACTGATTATTCTGGAATATCGAAACCGATCGGCGGCGATGCATGGGATTACCCTTGTGATCTTGACGGCGAGTAAGGCAAATTTCCGGCGGTTTTGGTAGCACGCCGCGTGGTCGAGGCATCGTTGGCTATCCGGGAGGACGATTGTTCATGTGTTGGCCTGAAGCTATCAAGGGTGTCGGCAACGGGCGATGACCGATAGGAAATCTGATATGATTGCAAGGCTGGCCTTCGAAGATGATGGGCGAGACGGCAAAGGCGGCAAATCCGGCCGCCGCAAAGGGTCCTCTATGATGCGGGCGCTGACCCTGCTCGAAACCATTGCCGCGCGGGGCGCTCCGGCAACGCCGACGCAATTAAACGAAGCGCTCGACCTGCCGAAACCAACCATCCATCGGCTTTGCGCGACGCTGGAGGAATTCGGCTTCCTGCAGAAATCTCTCGACGGCAGAGGATTAACCGTGGGGCCGCGTTTGCGCGCCATTGCGCAGAACGCCTTGTTATCCAGTGAGCAATTGTTCTTGGTTCGGGCGATACTGGAAAAGATTTCGGACACGGTGGGCGAAACCGCGAATATCACGGTGCCGGACTTCAACCGGATGCGATATCTGGACCGGGTGGAGACGCAATGGCCGTTGCGTTTGCAGCTTCCTGTCGGAAGCCAGGTGCCGTTGCATTGTACGGCGTCGGGCAAGCTCTATCTCAGCAGCCTCGATACCGCGGTCCGGCACAAGATCTTGCAGGCGCTCACGCTCGAAAAATTGACCGTC
>CAYYBI010000595.1:0-15553 GCA_964469835.1 uncultured Rhodospirillaceae bacterium | reverse complement strand
TCCATCGCCTTGTAGAAGGTGGGGAAATGGCAAATGCCCAAGACCTTGTGCGCGGGCAGCCGGTGCAGCGCGAGGTCGATCTTGGTCGAAAACCCGAGCGTCCCCTCCGACCCGACCAACAGGTGCGCAAGGTTTACCTTTTCGCCGCCGGGCCGGTTCGACATGCCGGGCACCAGCGCATCGATGTTGTATCCGCCGACACGGCGCATCAGGGGCGGGAAGCGCTCGCGGATTTCGGCCTGTTCGCGTTCGCCAAGGGCCGTAAGTTGGGCCGCCAGGCGTCGGTACCCCGGCGGCAACCCGCCTTCGTTCAGGTCGGCGGGCAATTCGCCGAAGCGGTATGCGCGGCCATCGGCCATGATTGCGTCGATCGCGCGAACGTTGTCGCGCATGGTGCCGTAGCGGATAGAGCGGGCGCCGCAGCTATTGTTGCCCGCCATGCCGCCGATCGTGGCCCGGCTCGAGGTAGAGACGTCGACCATGAACATGTAGCCCTGACGGTTGAGGAATCCGTTGAGCTGATCCAGTGCGATGCCCGGTTCGACCGAAATCGTCTCGCTTTCGGGATCGAAGTCGAGGATCCGGTCGAGATGCTTGCTGACATCGACCACCAGGGCCTCGCCCACCGTCTGGCCGCATTGCGAGGTGCCGCCGCCCCGCGGCAGGATGGGAACGCCATGGTTCTGGGCAATCTGGATGGCCCGGGTGACGTCTTCGGCGTTGCGGGCGACGACGACGCCGACCGGTTCGATCTGATAGTGCGAGGCATCGGTACTGTATCGGCCGCGGCTGAACGGGTCGAACAGAACCTCGCCTTCGATCTCGCGGCGCAAGTCTTCGGCGAGTGCGCTGTCGCCAAGGGTCGAACGGGTTGCCATCACGTCTCCAGACTGAATTTCTCGGCAGTCTCCAAACTCAAAATACCGTTTTGCATGCAAAATGCAAAGTTCTATTGTGCAAAGCGCATCAAAAACCCGTAAATATCAGGGAATAAATTAGCCTTTGAATCGGCATTAAATTTTTCGTATAAATTGCATGCAAAATAAAGAGGTGCATCATGTCTTTCAGAAGCGGCAGGCATTTCCTGCAAATTCCCGGTCCCACCAATGTGCCGGATCGGGTGTTGCGGGCGATCGATCATGCGACGATCGACCATCGGGGACCGGATTTTGGTCGGCTCGGCGGCGAAGTGCTGGAAGGCATGAAGGGAATATTCAAGACCGGGCAAGAGGTCTTCATCTTTCCATCTTCGGGTACCGGAGCGTGGGAAGCCGCATTGGTGAATACGCTTTCGCCGGGCGACCGGATCTTGATGTATGAGACCGGTCAGTTCGCGGCCCTGTGGAACGAGCTTGCGGTGCGCCTCGGCTTGCAGCCCGAATTCATCACCGGGGATTGGCGGCACGGCGCGGATCCGGAAGCGATCGAAGCGCGGCTTGCCGAAGACAGTGCGCATGAGATTAAGGCGGTGTGCGTCGTTCACAACGAAACCTCGACCGGCTGCACCACTCGTGTCGATGTGGTGCGCGAGGCCATCGATCGAGCCAAGCATCCGGCCTTGCTCATGGTCGATACGATTTCGTCGCTCGGGTCAATCGACTACCGGCACGACGAATGGGGAGTCGACGTGACCGTGGGTGGATCGCAAAAAGGATTGATGTTGCCGCCAGGGCTGAGTTTCAACGCTGTCAGCGGGAAAGCGTCAAAGGCCGAAGCCACTTCGACCCTCGCCAAATCATATTGGTCCTGGGACGCCATGCGCGGGCCCAACGCGACCGGGTTTTTCCCCTACACGCCGGCGACCAACCTTTTGTTTGGCTTGCGCGAGGCGATTGCCATGCTGATGGAGGAAGGGTTGGACAACGTGTTCGCGCGGCATGCCCGTTTCGCGGAAGCGACCCGGCGTGCGGTGCGGGGCTGGGACTTGGAAATCCTTTGCCAGGACGAACGCGAATATTCCGGCGCGCTCACCGCCGTGCTGCTGCCAGATGGCCATGACGCGGACGCTTTCCGAAAGGTCGTACTGGAGAATTTCGACATGTCGCTCGGCAACGGTCTCGGCAAGGTCGCGGGCAAGGTATTCCGCATTGGGCATTTGGGCGATTTCAACGAGCTGATGCTGGCCGGCACCCTGTGCGGTGTAGAGATGGGGTTGGGGCTCGCCGGCGTTCCGCACCAGAAAAAGGGCGTTTCCGCGGCGCTCGACTATCTCGCCCATGGCGGCAATGCCGCCGCGGCGGGCTGACGGAATTTAATCACCGCCGTTTTCGGCCAGCCCCTGTACGCTGACATAGTCGATCTTTCCGGTGCCGAGCAGCGGTACTTCGTCGGCGACGACGACTGATTTCGGCACCATCAGCTCAACAATGCCATTCGATTGCGCGTCTGCCAGCAAGGCTTCGCGCGAGGCTTCGGGATTGTCGGTGACGAGGATGATCGTTTCACCCTTGCGTTCATCCGGGATGCTGACCACCGCATGCTGGTGATCGGGCCAAAGCGCGGCGGCCTGACCTTCTGCGGCCGCGAGGGAAACCATTTCTCCGCCGATCTTTGCGAAACGCTTGGCCCGGCCGGTAATCGTGATGAAGCCGGTTTCGTCGATTTCGACGATATCGCCGGTATCGTACCAACCGTCTTCCGAAGGTTCGAGCACGCCCGGATTCTCCGGCCGCAGGTACCCCAGCATGATATTGGCACCGGACACGATCAGCCGTCCGCCCTGTTCGATGCCCGGAATCGCCTCGATCCGGTACGTGATGCCCGGTAGGAAGCGTCCGACGGTCCCCGGGCGGTAATGCATCTGCGTGTTGATGGCGAGCACCGGCGAGGTTTCAGTCGCGCCATAGCCTTCGAGGATGCGCAGCCCGAATTTATGCGACCAGACGCGGCGTGTCTCGTCCTTGACCCGCTCGGCGCCGGCGAAAATGTAACGGATGCTGTAAAAATCATAGGGGTGCGCCATCCGCGCATAGCCTGACAGGAAAGTGTCCGTACCGAACATGATGGTGGCGTTGATGTCGTAGACCAGTTCCGGGACGATCCGGTAGTGCAGCGGTGAGGGGTAGAGAAAGCTCTTGATGCCGGACAGAACCGGCAACAGCATGCCGCCGGTAAGTCCGAAGGAATGGAACACCGGCAAGGCGTTAAACACGATATCGGTGGGGTTAAAATCGACCTTGGCGCCGAGTTGCTGGATATTCGACAGCAAATTCCGGTGGCTGAGCACGACACCCTTCGGTTGGCCTTCCGATCCGGAGGTAAAGAGCACGACCGACGGATCGTCGGCGGCCTTGCGCGTGTGCGGGCCGATGAATCCGGCGAAGCGGCTGGCAACGAGCCCGTAGATCTTGTCCAACGCGCCGATCTCTTTTCGCATATCTTCGAGATAGACGATCTCGGCCTTCTCCTTGAGGCTGGCGATGGTTTCTTCCAGCTTGGCCATTTGGACGAACAGGCGCGACGTCAGAATGGTTTTGACCTGCGCGGTTTGACACGCGGACAGCATGTTATTGAGACCGGTGGAGAAATTCAGCATCGCGGGGACCCGGCCCATTGCCTGCAGCGCAAAAAAGGTGACGGCACTGCCGGTGGAATTCGGCAACAACACGCCAACGCGTTCGTCCGGTTCGGTGATCGCGGCAATGCGTCGGCCGAGCACGTAGCTGCGGGTGATCAACGCTTGATAGGACAGCGGCGCCCGTTCGATATCCTCCACGACGTTGCATTTGCGGCCATGTACGCCGCGTCCTTCGACCAGTGCCTGGAACAGCGTCATGTCCGTGTTGCAGGTGGCGAAGATCATTTCGGTCATCATGTCGTAGAGCTGCAAGGACGCCGTTTCCCGGCGGTCGCGCCCGCGGACGTGATCGGGAATCTGGAATTCCTGCGGCTCGAGGACGGTGAGGGTGATTTTCGGGAACCACCGCGTCCGCACCTTGTCGCGTATGCGGGAAAACGGGGAGAACTGCGCCCCGTCGATGCGGACCGGGATGATCGGCGCGCCGGTCTTCTCGGCAACCATGCCGGGCCCCTCATAGACCTTCATGAGCGCGCCGGTGACCGTGATCCGGCCCTCCGGGAAAATGACGCATTTCTTGCCGGACTGGACCGCCTTGATGAGCGCCTTGGCGGCCATCGGCTTGGTCGGGTCGAGCGGCAGCGCGTCGATCAGCCCGAGGAAAGGTTTTACCCACCATTTTTGCGCGATATGCGTGTTGACGGCGAAGGTTGCCGCGCCGGGAAGAAATGCCGCGAGCAGCGCGCCGTCCAGGAACGAGACATGATTGACGATAATGACGGCGCGATCGCCCGCCGCCTTGTAATGGTCGAGCCCCTTTACCTCGACCCGGTAGGCGAGGCGCATCAACCCGGCGGCCACGACCTTGACCAGTTCGTCGGGAAGCAATCCGCAGATGTAGACCGCGACCACGACGGTCGCGCACGCCATCGCGAGGAAGACTTGCGGGATCGTGAAGTCGAGCGCGAGCATGATCGTCGCGGCAAGGCTGCCGACCACCATGAACAGGGCGTTTAGGACGTTGTTTCCCGCTATGACGCGCGACCGCTGGGCGGGATCGGCGCGATGCTGCATCAGCGTATAGAGCGGCACGGTAAAAATACCGCCGAACATGGCGACCAGCGCCATGTCGGCGCAAATACGCCAATTTTCCGGTGCACCGAGAAACCGTGGAATGTCGAGCAGTGCCGCCGCAGTTCCCGTTGCCGCCGCGCCGGACGCGAAATACAAGTCGATCATGAAGACGGCCATACCGATCGCCCCGAACGGCACGAACCGCGCGCTAATATCGCCCTTCAAGAGATGGGCGCAGAGTACCGAACCGGCACCGATACCGATCGAAATGATGGCAAGCAGCAAGGTGGCGACATTGTCGTCCGCCAGCAGATAATCCTTCGACAACGGCGCGATCTGGGTCAGTAATACCGCGCCGAACAGCCAGAACCACGAAATGCCGATGATGACCAGAAACAGGTCGCGTCGTTGCCGGGTAAGCTTCATGAGCGCCCAGGTTTCGGTCAGGAGATTGAAATTAATTTCCAAGCCGGGATCCGCGGGCCCCGCTTCCGGGATGAAGCGGCTGCCGACCCAGCCGAGCACGGCGATTGCGATCAAGCCGCCGGACACGATTTCCCACCCGGTCCCTGCAGCGCCGTCAATGATAATGCCGGCGGCGATCGTGCCTATCAGGATGGCAAGGAAGGTCCCGCCTTCGACCAGGGCGTTGCCGGCGACCAGATCTTGCTGCGCGAGATGATCGGGAATGATGCTGTACTTGATCGGGCCGAAGAATGCCGACTGGGCGCCCATAAGAAACAACACGCCGAGCAGGAGATAGACGTTCTGTAGGGCGAACGCGAAAACCGCCATCGTCATGATGGCGATTTCGCAAAGTTTTATGATCCGGATGATCCGGCTTTTTTCGTATTTATCGGCGAGTTGTCCGGCCGTGGCGGAAAATAGGAAGAACGGCAGGACGAACAGCGCGGTTCCGATGTTCACCAGAATCGCGCCGTCGAGGCCCGCCAGATTGGCGAGGCTGAAGGACGTTAGAAGGAAGACGGTGTTCTTGTAGAAGTTATCGTTGGTGGCGCCCAAAAATTGGGTCATGAAAAGCGGCAGGAAGTTCCTGTGGCGCATCAACGTCAAAGGGGCGGACCGTTCCGTCATCGCCGGAATTCCTCTTAGACTCAGCCGACGGCGCGATCCGCGTCTTGCCGGAAGCAGCCATTGCGAAGGAAGCTGATCGTGGAATCGATGGTAATCGGATGGTCGTCGAGCAGGCCATGCGTTGTATTCACGATCATATGGTCGCGGACGCCGTCGAGCCAAGTCTCCGCCACCGTGACGAATCCGTCGTCGTCACCGGGGAGCAAGGGGTTGAAGCCGACGTCATTGCCGCGGCCGCCGGCGATGATCCCAAATTCCGCATCCGGTGTCGGCAACATGGAGGCGACGCCGCTTGACAATTCCCGTCCTGATTCGCCGGTCAGAAACTGATAGCCGGGGACGCGGCGCAGCCTTTCGGCCAAGTGAGAGCCCTGATTGGGCGGTGCGATCATAACGATACGATGGACCTGCAAGCGGGATTTCCAGGCGCTGTCCCGGGACAGCATGTCCCGGATGACCAGGCCGCCCATGCTGTGCGTCACGAAGGAAATTGTATCGACGTCTTCGAGCGCATCAATCAGGTGTTCCAGGTTTGCTGCATGTGCCGTGATACTTTGCCGGGTGCTCGGATAGTTGACGCTTGCCGCATCATAGCCGGCCTGACGCAAGGCTTCCTGCATCTGGTTGAATGCGTCCGCAGACCGCCCAAGCCCGTGGATCAGGAGGACGATGTGCCGCGCCTGTGGTTCGACGGTGAACCGTTGCCGTTGCCGGTCGAAGAACCCGCGGCAGTGTTCGTACGTGCCCCAGCAGCGGCGAATATTATTCCGGTCGAGCAAACGGCAATGTCCGGTATAGACGTTGCGCTGAATACGCCATCCACCGTGGATGAAGAGGTCGGCCCAGATCTGCTTGCCGCCTAGGGTTGGCCAGGGGACGTTCGAGAAGGACGTGCGTTCGGGCAAATCGATTATCGCTGGCAATTCGAGCCGGCTCATGCCGCCGCGTCCGAACGGCAGCAAATCCCTGATTGGACGTTCCATACCGTCAATCCGTTTCGAATGCCGCCATCTAGCCATTTTGCTGTCTCATGCCGATCCGGCTGCGCAGCCCGGCCAGAAAGTTTACGATCAGAGATTCCGCCATTTGCGGCTTTGACTGGTCGCTGACCAAGCACAGCCGGCCGTCCTTCGCCAATGTGCAGACGCCGTGCAGGCTCGACCAAAGGATGCCGGCCGCCTGTTGCCGGGTGGCGCTTTCGCTATCCGCGAACAGAGGCGCGATCGCCTCTTCGATGGAGGTCATCAGCTTGCCGACCTTTTCCCTATACCAATCCGGCATTTGATCATCTCCGGGAGGGCGGAATTCGAATATCGCCGTCCAAAGCGCCGTATTCTTCTCCAGGAATGCAAGGTAGACGCGCAGCATCGCCTTGAGGTCCTCTTCCGGCTCACCGGTCCGCTTTACCGACGAAATCGCTTCATATAAGGCGTCGAGCGTCGTAGCGTTGAGATGGATGATCAATTCATCCAAATTTTCAAATAGGTTATACAGCGTCCCTGGGGAATACCCGATCGCCGCGGCGACATTTCGTGCGGTAAGTTGTCGCAATCCATGCTGCTCGACGATGGTGCGGGCGGTATCCATCACCATTGCGTAGAGTTCTTGGCGGCTGTGGTCAGATCGCCGAGCCATGCTATTTGCGGGTCCAATCATTATTTACCGGGGAGCCGGCCTGTATATAAATTGAACGATGTTTATTTTCAAGGGGAACCCTAATTTTTGAAGACGTGGAATTGTCTGACTTTCCGGGATCAAGCGGATTAATTGGGGTATTTGCGGTGTGAATCAAGCATCGGCGCAAGATGGCATGCAGGCGTTAAATGCGCGTTAAGGAAGCTTAAGTTTTTGCCGTTAGTGGTTGAAGATTGCTGTTTTTAGACGTGCGATGAGCGCCGTTTATAAGGATCGCAGCGTGTGAACCGAACCGTGTCGGCAGGGCGCCGGCGGCATGCAAACGCTGGGTATTTAAGTTCCGGAATCTGCCTTTGGCTCAATTTGGGGCCGGCGGAGATACCGCCGATTAACGATATTTGAACGTTCACAAGGCGATTACAGGGGCCTCGGCGGGAAACGGCGGATAATGTCAAGTCGATCCCCTTTTACTAGGCGATCTCGAGAAAGTTAAAGACGATGGGCCATGGCGTTCTTTCTTATGCATTCAGTGGGCTTCTTGGATTGGCCGCCGCCATCTTGGGGGTGGTCGCCTTTTTTCTGGTGCTTGCGGAACGGCGCAAAGTGGCGCGTTTGCAGCATGACATCGATGCCTTACACATCCTCATAGCTTCCCCCAAACAGGAAGGCCCGGGTCTAGCGCCTTCGGATGTGGTGGCGGGCGACGACGGTGTACCTGAGTCGCCGGCAGCCGTGGCTTTCGATGCCGTACCGCCACCGACCGATGCGGAAATGACCGGTGATTCCCAAATCCCGGACGATGCGCCGGGCTACGCTTCGAAGACCGCCGCCGAGATGGCCTCGCCGATACCGTCGGTTGCCTACGATCGGGGGACGGGGCGTGGGACGCAAGGCCCAAGCCGCTGGGGAGCGCTGGAGGAAAGCCTGAGCACGCGCTGGCTGGTCTGGCTCGGCGGGGTGACTCTGGCCTTGGCCGGACTGTTCTTGGTCAAATACTCGTTCGACTCGGGCCTGTTGGGGCCGACTGCGCGCATCGTTTCCGCGTTTCTGTTGGGGGCCGGGCTGCTCGGAGCGGGCGAGTGGCTACGCCGCCATCCCTCCCAATGGATCGCTGCGGGCGCACGGCCCGATTATGTGCCGGCTGCCTTGGCGGCCGGTGGGCTGTCTACGATGTTCAGTGCCGTCTATGGCGGACTGGCGCTGTATCACTTGATGCCTGTGCCAGTGGCATTCGCGCTGCTGGCCTCGATTTCGGTGGCGACGGTTCTGTTATCCCTGGTGTACGGCAGATACCTTGCGGTGCTGGGTTTGGTCGGCGCGTTTGCAACGCCCGCCCTGGTTTCGACCGGCGGATCGCCCTTCATCGGCCTGGCGGTTTACCTGATATTCGTGACCGGCAGCGGCCTCGCCGTAACACGTCTCCGCCAATGGTGGTGGCTCGGCTTGTTCGTCCTTGCCGGCAGCGCCGGCTGGCCAATTCTCTGGATGTTCGCCCGATGGACCGCCACCGATTCGACGGTCATGGCATGTTATTCGCTGCTCATTGCTGCAGGGTTCGGATATGCGGGATTGTCATGCCGCGAGACGGTTGCCCCGGTCGACCAATCGCCGACGTTATTCGATCGTATGGCGCCGGTGTGGCAATTGATGTTCGGTGCGTTCGCCGCGATCGCGGTCGTTCTTTTTATGCATGTCCGCATCGATCATTACGGGTCGATGTCGCTGGCGGCCTTGGTCCTGTTTTCGGTGGGTGCCTTATGGCTAGCCCGGCGTGTGCCGGTCCTCGACGCCTTTGTCGTGGCAGCGGCGGCACTGCCTTTGCTGGCGCTGGCGACTTGGCGCCTGCAATCCTTTCAGCCGGACGATATTCTCGGATACACGTTGCAGCTTGATGCGAAAAGCTTTGCGACGTATGGCGCCATCGTTGCGATCGTCTTCGGCACGGTCGGATTTGCCGCCATCCGATTTGTGACACGGCCGGGCCTTTGGGCGGGGATGTCGGTCGCGGTACCCCTGTTGGCGCTGGTGATTGCGTATACCCGTGCGCAGGCATTCGCGGTTCCTACCCTATGGCCTCTGTTGGGGCTGGCGCTCGCGGGCGTGTTTCTCGGCGTGGCGTCCTGGGTGGCCCGCCGGCGCGGCGACGCGGGAATGGATGGGGCGCTCGGCGCGTATGCGGTCGGCGTTATCGGCGCGGTCAGCCTGTTCGCGACATTTACGCTGGAAGTGGCGTGGCTGACGGTGGCGCTTGCCATGCAATTGCCGGCAATTGCATGGGTCAACGATCGATTGCGCTTGGTTCATCTGCGGACGGTCGCAGGCGTGATCGCTTCGATCGTCGTTGCGCGGCTGGCACTCAATCCCTATCTGCTCGACTATTCAGCCAGCCCGGTGGTCGGAAGCCATTGGGTTCTCTACGGCTATGGAATTCCGGCACTGGCGTTCTATGCCGCCGGCAAATTGTTGCGCCGCGATAGGGACGACCGAGTGGTCGCGGTAATGGAGGCGGGGGCTATCGCCTTCAGCGTATTGTTGATCACTTTCGAGATCCGCATTCTGACCGGCGATGGTTCACTGTTTCACACGCGCTACGGCCTGCTGGAACAGGGTCTCCAATCGACGACGTGGCTGGTCTACGCCTACGCGCTTTTCCGGCGCCAAGCCACCAGGCCGCGACCCGTCGAAAATTATGCGTGGCGCATCCTGGCGGGGCTCGCAACGGCGCAAATTCTGGTGCTGCAGCTATTGGTCGACAATCCTCTGTTTTCCTCGGTCCCGGTCGGCGAAACGCCAATCTTGAACCTGGTGTTGCTGGCCTATGGGGCGCCGGCCCTCTTGGCGGCGTTGTTCCGCGCCGAGGCTGTGAGGCAATCCATACCATGGCTCGCACGCGCCGCCGGGATCTTCGCCATTGGCCTACTTCTGGTGACGGTAAACATGGAGGTGCGCCAGATCTTCCATGGCAGCGTTATCCGCTGGGGCTATGTGGGCGATGCGGAATGGTATGCGTATTCGGCCGCCTGGATCGTCCTCGCCGCCGTCTTCCTCGCACTCGCGCTGTATCGTCACGTGGCGGAATTCCGCCACGTATCGCTAGGATTGCTCCTGCTTGCCGTGGCAAAGGTCTTTCTGTTCGACATGGCGGGGCTGGACGGTTTGTACAGGGTCGCGTCCTTCTTCGGCCTCGGCATTGTCCTTCTATCCGTCGGTTTCCTCTATCAGCGGTTCGTTTACGCAGGACCGGCATCGTCGGTGGAAGAGGAGGGGGTGACGTCGTAGGGCGCAGCTAAAACTAAATCCGTTCGCCGCCCTGCAAGGGGGCGAAGCGCACGGGCAGGATATTGCGCTGGCGCACGCGGCCATTCTTATCCTTGGTTACAAGTTTGAGCATCTGCGCTTGGTCGAGCGGCCCCACCGGAATGACCATTCGACCACCGCGCTTGAGTTGGTTCAGGAGCGGTGGCGGGATGTGGTGCACGGCTTCCTTGACGATGATGGCGTCGAACGGTCCCTTTTCCGGCCAGCCGTAATATCCGTCGGCAGCCTTGACCTCCACCGAACTGATCCCCAAGCCTTGCAGGCGACGGGCTGCCTGCGTCGCGAGCGGCCGCACCACTTCGACGCTGTAGACGCGCTTCGCGAGGCGGGCCAGTATCGCCGCTTGATAGCCGGCGCCGGTGCCGGTTTCGAAGACAACATGATGGCGTTCCACCGCGGCAAGATGGGTCATCAGGGCGACGAGAAACGGTTGCGGAATATTCTGTTTGTGGCCCAGCGGCAGCGGAATATCAAAATAGGCCAGTTCGCGCAGCGGCCGCGGGACGAACTCATGGCGGGGGATCTCGCCGATGGTCCGCAGGACCTTAGGATCAAGCGCGGCGATCCCGGTATGTTTTTCCGTCGCCTCGACATGGCGCTTGATGGACGTCAGCAGTACGGCGCGCATGGTTTGCGGATTGACGATACGCTCCGAAGATTCCGGAGACGTTTTGGACGGCGTTTCCGGTTCGCCATTCGCGGTTCCGCAGGCGCTCAGGATCAGGGCAAGACAGAAAATTGCGGAAATAACTTTTTTCATCATCGAAGGATACCGCCGCGCCGCCGAAACGGGGAGTCCCGATGCCGGATGTCAGCCGTTACGACGGTGATTGGCCCGTGGCGGTTTTGTCTTTGTCGATAAAGGCGCGCACTGCCGCTTCGGCATTCGGGCTTTCCGGCAACATGCGGATGGAACCGTCCGGGCGGCGCACCGCGATCAACCCGGTTGATTCGATTACAGCGTACTGGTAACCGTCGATTTCTTGTTCCGCCATGGCTGACACTATAGTCCGGCCATTCAAAAAACGCATGAAATCCCGAAGGGAGCTGAGACATGCGCCTACTCGCCTTTGACAAAGCCGGCACGCCGGCCTTGGGTCTTCGCCGTGGTGATGAGATCGTCGACCTGACGCTTGCCGATCCGAAACTGCCGCACGATATGCCTGCCCTGTTGGCTGCGGGCGACGATACGCTGGCGCGGCTGCGCGCGCTTGCGGCGGATCCGCCGTTGGCGGCGGTCTCGCCTTCCGGCGGGCTGGTCTACCATCCGCCGGTATGGAACCCCGGCAAGATCGTTTGCGTCGGGTTGAACTACGCGGATCATGCGGCGGAAAGCAGTCTTGAGAAGCCTGAATACCCGGTGCTGTTCCTGCGTGTCCCCACATCGCTGGTTGCCCACGAACAACCCTTGATCGTTCCTGCCTGTTCGGATCAATTCGACTACGAGGCGGAGATGGTGGTGGTTATCGGCACGGCGGGGCGAAACATCTCCGCTGCCCGGGCGCTCGATCATGTCGCCGGGTATTCGGTCTTCAACGAAGGATCGGTTCGGGATTATCAGTTCAAGAGTCAGACCTGGACATCCGGCAAGAATTTCGACGGCTCCGGCGGGTTCGGTCCGGATATGGTCACCGCGGACGAAATTCCGGCGGGAGGCCAGGGGCTGCGCATTCAAACCCGCCTCAATGGGGAAACGCTGCAGGACGCGAATACCCGTGACATGATGTTCGACGTGCCGGAGCTGATCCGGACGATTTCGGAGGTCATGACCCTACTGCCGGGCGATATCATCGTATCGGGTACGCCGTCGGGCGTTGGATTCGCGCGGAAACCGCCGATCTTCATGAAGGCCGGCGATCGGTGCGAGGTGGAGATCGAAGGTGTCGGATTGCTGGTCAATCCGGTCGCGGCCGCCGGCTGATGCGGTCGCCTTAGCTGGCCAAACCCTGCAATTCGTCATACAGCGCCTGCGGCAGCTCGACACCGTCGCGGGCGGCAGCCTGCCGCATGTCGTATCGCTGCAGGCCGGGCAGACGTGTGCCCGGCTGATCCAGGATTGCCTGCAAGAGGTTTTCCAGTCGGTCCGCGAAAGTCTTTCGCGAGAAAAGTGCCGGGTCGATGGCAATCAGGAATTGGCCGATATGGGGTGGATCGCCTTCACCGGTAAAAAATGAGCTCGCTTCATAGCCAAACTGCGAGCCGGTCAGCGCAGCGGCCAAAATTTCCACCATCAGGACGAGTTGCGCGCCCTTGGCATCGCCGAGTGGCAGCATGGTGCCGGCGAGCGCCGCTTTTGGATCGGTTGTTGCGGCGCCGGTTGCATCCACCGCCCAGCCCTCCGGGATCGCTTCGCCTTTTTGGGCGGCCACGTTGACCTTGCCGCGCGCCACCTTGCTCATGCTCATGTCGATCACGAGCGGCGATGTGCTGCGGCGCGGCGCGGCAAACGCGATGGGATTGGTGCCGAAAAGTCCGCGATTGCCGCCCCACGGTGCGATGCCTTGCGGGCCATTGCCGAAACTAATTCCAATCAAACCGCGCCGCGCGACCGGCTCGACATGATGTCCGGCAACGCCCGAATGATGCGAATTGGCGATGGCGACAGCGGCAATCCCGGTTTCCTGCGCTAATTCCGTCAACGCTTCGACGGCCAGGTTGATCGCGGGAGAGGCGAAGCCGCTTCGGGCATCGACACGAAGCGCGGCAGGGCCGATTTTGCTGAGTTTCGGATTTGCGTGGCCGTTGACCTTGCCGGACTTAGATTGTGCCGAATAGGAAGGGATGCGCGATGCGCCGTGACCCTTCTGGCCATCGGCTTCGGCCGCCACCAGCGCGGTTGCGACTTGTTCGGCATTGATCGGGCTGGTGTCGTGCGCAATGAGAATCTGTAGCGTCAGCGCGTGAAGGTCTTCCAGCGATAGGGTAACGGTGCTCATGCCTTGCCTTCCAGGATACGTCGGATAACGGTATCTGCTGCCGCGCCGGTAATGTTGGTGATGACGAAATCGTTCATTCTTCTAGATCTCGCCGAGCGGCCTTAGAATTTTGAACATCTCGGATTTGAGCTCCACGCCGATGCCCGGTGTATCGGGCGGTGTGGTGTAGCCGTCTTCGATCACGGCGTCATCGGCGAATCCCCCGAACGGTTGGAAGACGAGGGGATAGGATTCGGTCCCGCCGAGTTGCAGCCCGGCGGCCAGATTAAGGCCAAGCTGGTGGCCGCCATGGGGAATATGGCGTCGATGATGCCAACCCAGCGGCGCGAGTGCGTCGATCATCCGGAGAAATTCAGTGAGCCCATAGGCGAGCGCGGGATCGATCTGTATCCAATCCGTTTCCGGCCGCATTCCGCCATAAAGCGCAAGGTTCTTTGCATCCTGCGCGGAAAATAGGTTCTCGCCGGTGGCGATAGAGCCCGCATACCGGCCGATCAATTCTGCATTGAGGGCGAAATCCAGCGGATCGCCCGGTTCTTCGAACCATGCGAGATCGAGGGGGGCGATGGCATCGCCGAACGCAACGGCCTCCTCCAGTCCAAAGCGGCCGTTGGCGTCGACAGCGAGGTTGTCGCCGGAACCGACGATGTGCAGCACCGCCTCAATCCGCTTCAGGTCTGTCGCGGTATCCGCGCCGCCCACCTTCATCTTCACGATGCGGTACCCTTGATCCCGGTACCCTTTCATCTCCGCCTGGAGTTGTTCGATTTCTTTCCCGGGGTAGTAATAACCGCCGCCAGGATAGACCAGTACGCGCTCGTCATAGGCTTCGCCGTTAAACCGCTCGGCCAGGACCTTCCAAAGTGGCTTTTCTTCGATCTTCGCGACCGCGTCCCATACCGCCATGTCGACTACTGCGGCAGCCACGGCGCGGTCGCCATGACCGCCGGGCTTTTCATTGCGCATCATGCAGGCCTGAATTCGAAACGGATCGAAATTGTCCCGATCGCGGTCCAGCAAATCGTCCGGATCCGCTTCCAGGATACGCGGCAGGAGCCGCTCGCGCAGGATGCCGCCCTGTGCGTAACGGCCATTCGAGCCGCAGCCATATCCGACCACGCGTTCGCCGTTCCGGGTAACGTCGGTAACGACGGCGACAGCGCTGGTGGTCATTTTCGAGAAATCGATTACCGCGTTGCGCATGCTCGATTCGAGCTTTGCCGTTGTCTCACGGATATCGATGATTCGCATCGCGATGATTTCCTTCAGACGAATAGTATGTGCGCGTTGCGCGGTCGGATGGGGTCGCCCTTTCCGAGAGCCGCGTCCCTAAATCCATGCGGCGGACTCGCCGCGAAGCCGCAGACGGACGCGGCCATCGCGGATCTGCGTACACGCGGATTGGTGGGGCCGCCGATCGGCATCGCGGCCCCACGTTGCCGTATCAGGCGCTTCGGTAGAGTTTTGTCATAACGAACTCGTTATGACCCAACGCCTCGGCGCAGGTTAACCGGCCGTTGCATGTCCTGATCATGATATCGATCAAGGCGTCGCCGGCCTGATCGAAATTCATCTCGCGCCGCAGTACGCCGGAAACGTCGAGATCGACATGTTCGCTCATTTCGCGGGCGGTTCGCGGGTTCGCAGTCAGCTTGACGACCGGTTCGATCGGATTGCCGATAACGTTGCCCTGGCCGGTTGGGAACAAATGCACGGCGAATCCGGCGGCGGCCTGCAAGGTCACGCATTCGGCCGCAGCCGACGACGTATCCATGAAATAAAGGCCGGCGCCCTTGGTCGGCTCCTCCGCCGGTTCGAGAATATCGATATACTTGGTCTTCTTCCCGATCTTCTCGAGATTGCCGAAGGCCTTCTCCTCGATTGTCGTCAGTCCGCCCTCGATATTGCCCTTGGTCGGATGGCTTTCAGACAGGTCGTCGGTCTTGAAGGGCTCGATCACCTCGTCCATGTAGGCTTT
>CAYYBI010000594.1:0-27266 GCA_964469835.1 uncultured Rhodospirillaceae bacterium | reverse complement strand
TGTTCCACGAGCCGCTTATCCTGTTCGGTTATCTTGCCGCCGTGACGCAGAAAATCGAGCTCGCCACCGCAATCCTGATCCTGCCGCAAAGACCCACCGTATTGGTGGCCAAACAGACCGCGGAGTTGGACGTGTTGTGCGGTGGAAGATTGCGGCTTGGCGTTGCGATCGGCTGGAATGAACTCGAATTCAACGCCCTCGGCCAGACGTTCCGCAATCGCGCCAAGCGAATGGAAGAACAAGTCGAGGTGCTGCGCCTGCTGTGGACCCAGGAATTGGTCACCTTCGATGGGCAATACCACAAGATCGAGAATGCCGGGATCAATCCCCTTCCCACTCAGGAGTCTATCCCGGTGTGGTTTGGCGCCTTCGAATCTCCTGCTATTCGCCGGGCGGGGCGCATGGGCGACGGGTGGTTTCTCAACCCGCGGGTCGGACCCGGCGATGAAGCGCGCGCTCAGATCGAGGAATTTTCGGCGGCGGCTCGCGAATCGCGACGCGACCCCGCGGCGCTGGGCATCGACGTCACGCTGCACATCGCCGATTCGACCCCGCAGGACTGGGCGGCCCAGGCCGAGCAATGGCAGGCCTTGGGAGCAACGCACGTCACCATGCGCACCATGTATGCGGGTCTCGAAACGCCGGACCAACACATTGACGCCATGCGCCGTTTCCGCGACGCGTTCCCTGCGTCATAGTATCTGATATGAATTCACGTAACGGTAAAGCCCGCATCGTGATCAGCCATCACTCAATCAATTTTTCGGCAACCGATACTTCCCTGCCGCAAATCGCTGGCGTTAGCGATATGATTCCGGCCAAATGGCGGCACGTTTGCCAGTGGAAATTGGACGCCCCCGTTGCGGCGTAGCCATCGCGAACGACCAAGCGTCGGATGCGATGCATAATGCGGACACAAAGATGCAATTCAGATATCTCCTATTCGCCCGTTTCCTGCTGTTGAATCTTGTTTCGATGGGATTGCTGGTCGCCGTTTATCTTCAAGGCTGGCTCGACGCGATGTTTCAGGATGAGATCGTCCGATTGGTGTCGGTCATTGCCCTGGTCTTCGCGTATGGGCTCGTTCTCTGTGCTGTGCAAATTTGGCGCACTACCGTCGAATTGAACGACATCAAGTCGGGCGATCCCAAGCCGGAGTCGCGCGCCGGGAAATTTCTATCGGCCGTCTATGGCGCGACGATCGAAGGCCGAATGTTATCGGCAATGGCGCTGCGCACGAAGCTGCTCACCAGGATTTCGATTGTCCGGCACATCGCGAATTCGCTGGTTTTCCTGGGCCTCATCGGCACCGTCATCGGATTTATCATTGCGCTGTCGGCGGTCGACGCCAAGGCGTCGGCGGATGCCGACACGGTTGCACCGGTTATCACCCGGCTGATCAGCGGAATGTCGATCGCGCTGTACACGACACTGGTGGGCGCGGTTCTGCATATCTGGCTGATCGTCAACCACCGCATCCTGTCGAGCGGAACATCGAACCTCTACACGTCCCTCATAGAGCTGGGTGAGAGCCGTGGACGAACTTGAAGAATTCGATGACTCCACTTCGGGTACGGTATTCCGGGACGTCATTCTGCTCGCCCTCATCGGATTCGTCGCGATGGTCATCATGTTGCTGCCGCACATCAAGAAAACGACGGAGGAGGCGCAGGACCACAAGGCCCCCGGCAATGTCATCGTAGAAATGCATTGGCCGAACAGCATGCCCTACGACGTCGATTTGTGGGTAAAAGCGCCGGGCGAACAGCCTGTCGGTTTCTGGAATCAAGGCGGGCAAATCTTCAATCTTCTGCGTGACGATCTCGGGGGCGAAGGCGACGCGACAAATGAAAATTACGAAGTAACCTACAGCCGCGGTATCGTCGGCGGCGAATACATCGTCAACGCGCATATGTATGGCCCCCTGCCGCACGGCAATGTCATACCGGTGACAATTGTCGTCAGCGTCCGGCAGAAATTCGACAACACCCGGCAGCTTCTCAAGACCGTGGTAGAGTTGCACCGACGCAACCAAGAAGAAACGGCCTATAGCTTCCGGCTAACCCGTGAGGGCGATTTGGTCGACGGGAGCGTAAAAACCCTGCGACGACGCCTGATAACAGGATATCTCAAATGAGCGAGCTCATCGTTTTCTTCATCGCCAGCCTCGGAATTGGAGCGCTGCTTGCGACCATCGCGATTTGGGCGCCGCGCCGGCCGCATGTACGCGTTGCGGCACTCGTGGCAACGCTTTTGTTCATCCCGGTCGTATACGTTCAACTTGTCGAACTGCTGAGCCGTCCGAAGCCGATGACCTTCGAATGGTTCCAGCGCGATGTGCAACTGGCGCAAATTCTCGGCAGCAGCCTCGACGAAGGCAAGGCGATCTATTTATGGCTTCGGCTCGATGGCGAAATCGCGCCCCGGTATTACGTCATGCCGTGGCGGCAGCAGGCAGCGGAAAAACTCGAAGATATGATCGATAATGCCATTCGCCAAAACGCGACGATCGTCTTGAAAAAACCATTCATCCGTAAATCAGACGAAGAATGGGGTGACCTAAACGCCCACATCTTGCCACCGCCGCTACCGCCGCAAAAGAAACCGCCCCTGCCGCCGCAAATTTTTAATCCGCGCGGACAGCAAATCTGAGCATGGCATGCGACGGGGATTCAGATTGGGGAAACCCAGGTGTAAATCGTGCCACAGAGGGCCGATGCACCGCCCGAGCGCACGCTTCTTAGAACGCTAGCCGGCAGGATTTTGGATTCGTTTGAAATGATCGTCGTTGAACACGATGCAAAAGAACTTCTCGCGGTCCAGGGCGTCCCTATGCCCGGCGGCATCATGTTGCGTCAGGTGCCCAAATATGACCGAGAGGGTGACGAGCCGGCGGGACCATGGCTCATCAAGCCGCAAATTCCGGATGCGGGACCCGGCAACCGGCCCACCTACACCACAGCACGCAATGCCCGCGAAGTCGCCGAGGCAGCAAGGCAATGGCTTGGCAACAAGTACAATGGGCATACCATTTCGGCCGTTCGGGTCGAACGAAAATTGATTGCGGCACATCGCGCCTATTTAAGTTTTGAATGCGACCCAACCGACATCGGTATCCGGGTCAGCGTGGGCTTCGGCGACGCTGGCGATACGGCCTCGCCGGTGTTGCCGGATACCGCCCTAGAGTCGGAGACCACAGTTCCGGACCCGAATGCCGTGTTGGCGTGCGCCGCACGCCTTGCGGATCAATTGCCCGAAACGATTCGCGATCAGGTGCACGCGGCAGCCCGCACGCTCATTCCACTGTTTTTCGGATACGAAGCGATCGTGCTCGAAATCGATCCGCTCATGGTTTTCGAGGATGGTAGCTGGATGGTCGGCAACGTCGAAATGCAGATCGATGAAAACGCCCTATTCCGCCACCCTGAGCTAATTTCCCTGATGGACCGACGCGGCGATAGTTATGTGGATAGCCGTAAAAGGCGGGAGCTGGGCCTGGATTTCTCGGTCGTTGATGACAAGGGCAACGTCGGGCTCTTGACGAATGGCACGGCGCTCGCGCTCTTCTTGATGGAAGAGCTTCGTGCTCGAAAGTTGCGTCCATACAACTACATAGATTTACGGGCGAGCCGCATAACCGAAGGTTCGGACTGCCTCAAGACCGCCATCGATTTGATTTTGGCGGGATCGAAGGTCCGGACGATTTTGATCAACCTGGTTTCCGGCGCTTCCGAAATCGATGCGATTGCCAAGGCCATCGGCGAAACTCTCAAACAAATGCGGTTAGACATTCCCATTGTCATCCGGCTCGCCGGCAATGATCCCGAAATTGCCAAGCCACATTTCGACGATATCGATACGGACATCACGCTGTTATCCGACCTCGAAGCCGCTCTTGAACTTGTCGAGCGGCAAGCGTCATTGCAGGCATCGCCGTGAACAATTTAAGGCTCGACGCCGGAACACAAGTTTTGGTGGTCGGTCGGCCAACGGACAGGACACTGCGCCAAATTCGAATCATGCGCGACTACGGCACAAATATCGTCGCCTGCATTTCGACCGATCAGGAAGACGCGAAAATCGAAGGCGTTAGGTTCTTCCTAAGCGCTGCTGAGGCAATTGCAGCGACCGGTGCCCGCGTTGCTGTCACCTTCGTGCCGCCCGACGTTACCGGACACGCGGTTTTGGAGGCGGCGGAGGCAGGTATTGGTCTAATTATATCGCCGACATTCCTGGTGCCAATCCATGACACAATGCGTGTGCGGCGACGCATACGCGACCTCGGCGCTGTTTGGATCGGTCCAGGTTGCGCCGGTCTGGCCATTCCCGCGAATGCGATAAACATCGGCATGGTCCCCAATGAACTTCTGCGCCCCGGAAACATCGGTGTCATTGCCAAACACAGCACCCTGTCTCTTGAAGTCGGATTTGCGATGGCGCAGCGGAACTTGGGACAGTCAATGTGGGTTGGGGTCGGAATTGATTTGATGAAAGGGCAACGCCCGGCCGACTTTGTTCCCTTCTTTGCACAAGACGAGGAAACCGATGCCTTGCTCATGATTGGCGGGCTCGGCGGCACCGACGAGGAGGAGTTCGCAAGGGCCATACGCCATTACGGTTTCAAAAAACCTGTCCTAGCGTTGCTTTCGGGCGAAAATGCAGCGGAACCAAATTCACTCTTCATGCGCGTCCTAGAGACGCGGCTATCATCCAGCTTTGCAAAAAAGCGTACCGCCCTGGAAGAAGCAGGCGTTGCCGTTTACGATAGAATTGACGATCTGATCGGAGCCCTCCCGAATTCTCAATAGCAATTGATACCGACGAAGGAGTATGTGAATTGCTGGACTTCAGCCTGACCAGCGATCAGCGGCAAATGCTGGCAACCGTGGAACGTATCCGCAAGGACGTTATCGAACCCAATGCAATGCGTTGGCTCGACGGGACCTTTCCCTACGACAATATGAAGCCACTCGCGGAGGCTGGTATTCTCGGCATGACCGTGCCCGAAGAATATGGCGGCATGAGCGCCAGCGTCCTCGACACGGTTCTCGTACTCGAGGAAATCGCCAAAGGCTGCTACGTAACCGCTATGGCCGTGTTGGGCGAAGTCGGCGTCCAATGCCGCATAATCGCGACCTATGCTCCTGACAACCTTAAACAAAAATGGCTGCCGGCGGTTGCGGAAGGTCGATACATCCTGGCTGTTTGCATGACAGAGCCCGGCGCCGGCACGGACCTCGGCAGCATGAAAACGAACGCCATGGTGAAGAATGATCGGGTGATCCTAAACGGGGTCAAGACTTTGATCAGCCGTGTCGAGGAAGCGCATGTTTTCGTTGTTTTCACGCGTGTGAACAATGAACCCGGCAGCAAAGGGATTGGCTGCGTTCTGATAGAACAAGGAACGCCCGGTCTACAAAAGACCGCCTCATACCAAACCATGGGCGGCGAGCATTTAGCGGAGCTGCAATTCGAGAACGTCGAAGTCCCAATTGAAAATCTGGTGCTGCAGGAAAATTCACTGCGCACACTCATGAACGCCTTTAACACCCAGCGATGCCTTAATCCCGCGATATGTCTCGGCATGGCCGAGGCCTCCCTTGAGCACTCCGTGCGCTATCTGCGCGATCGCAGTGCATTCGGGCACCCGATCGGAGATTTTCAGGGTATGCGCTGGAAGGCGGCCGACATGATGACGCAAATCGAGGCAGGCCGCGGCCTATTGTATCGTGCCGCGGCAAGCGCCGACCCCTTCCCCGACCCAACCTTGGCGGCAATGGCGAAAATCTTCATCAACGAGATGTCGATCAACGTTTGCAGCGAAGCAATTCAAGTGCATGGCGGATATGGCTTTCTCGATGAATTCGCGGTGTCGCGAAACTATCGCGGCGTCCGCTATGGCACCCTCGGCGGCGGCACCACGGAAACGCTCCGCAACCTGGTCGGGCGGCGGTTAGTCGAGAAAATGGATCTCGAAAGCGGGATCGCCGGCCTCGGCTTCTATTAAAGCAGCACTTGATATTGGCGTGTGTGCGCCGCCTCGCGGCGCCTCAACTTCATCGCCGATGGATATTGCCGAAGAACCAATCGACCTTCCCCAACAGGAACGCGCCGGCGCCTTAAATGGCGCCGGGCGCGACTGCATAACGGTTCGCTTATTGCCGCAGCCAATAATATTTAGCCAACGCATTTGTGTTTAGTTACATAAAATTTGATTTAAATTATTTATTTTCATACTGCGGAAAATTAACAACATTTAAATAAATAAATACTCCCTTATATAATCAATGCTGAAACATCAGATACATAATAATCATTACAATACATATATTAAGAGATAATTAACCATAACGTGAAACATTTAATACTTTATTAATTCTATTTGTTATTTCCTTGTTAACTATAGAATATATTTTTATTTGACAAACGAAATCAAATAATATTTGAATGCATTATTCGACCAAACGCTATTATGTAAATCAAACGGGAGTAAGTCGATGTTTGGCAAGATTACTGCAGTTCTTAAAGACGAATCAGGCGCAACCGCCATTGAATACGGCCTGATCGCCGCGCTCGTGTCCGTTGCGGCTATTGCAGCCCTGACGGCCATGGGTAGTTCTCTGGAGCAGATGTTCAACAAGGTTTCCGGCGAGCTGAGCAACGCTGTGAGCAGCGGCGGCTAATCGTAAACCTTTGGTTCCGGTATTACCTCCTGCCCACCCTTACCGGGACCGGTGATGGCACCGGGGCGGCGCTGATACGCCGCCCCGGAACTGTCCGATTTCGATGTTGTTGATCGTCGCAATGTTTCGGTTACTGAGGAATTCGGGCCATGCCCGGCGAGACACATATGTGGGCACACGTACAATTTGCATCCGCGCAACCTGCGTGGCCAGCTGAAGATCGATCCGTATTTATCGCCGGATCGGCGTTTCCGCTTTCATTGCAAGCGCTCATTCTCCTGTCGCTCGCAGGTCTTGTCGCATGGACCGCGATCAGCGACATGAAGACGCAAATCATACCCAACACCGCTGTTACCGCGATTTTCGTGCTTTGGGTAGGTTGGGTAATTTCTGGCGCTGACGTTCTGGTTTTTCATGCACTTGGTATCGGGCTCGCGATTTTCGCCGTTGGGGCGATCCTGTTTCATCGCGGCCAGGTAGGCGGCGGTGACGTAAAGCTTCTAACCGTCCTCGGTATATGGGCAGGACCGCAAGAAGCCGTACTTTTTCTGATCCACGTCGCCCTCGCGGGGGGAGTGTTAACGATGGCCTACATCATGCACATGCGTTTCGTCGCGCCGGCGCTCGGAAGAGTCGTTACCGCCGAAAAAAAACGTTTCGTCCCATACGCGGTCGCCATCTCCGCTGGGGCCTTCTTGCTCATAACAAGACTATGGGCGGGATAATCTGATGGTGGGGGGACCGAACAAATGAATAGACGAACAATGATCTTGGTCGCGCTCGCGCTGGTGTCCGCCAGTGTGACATTCTTCCTGGCGAAGACATGGATCGATTCGCAGCGCGACGCCATCCAACGGCAAGCGGAAGCCTTGAAGCCGAAGACGACCGAATCGGTCAATGTCTTGGTTGCCAAAGCAAATCTGCCGACCGGCCTGATCCTCAAGCCCGAGCATGTCGAGTGGCAGTTGTGGCCGGAGCAGGGCGTGGCGAAAACATACATCATGGAAGGCCGCGACAAGCTCGAGAATATCGTCGGCGGCGTGGTCCGCGGCGGCATCATCATCGGCGAGCCGATCACCACGGGACGAGTCATCAAGCAGGGTGACCGCGGATTTATGGCCGCCGTCTTAGCCCCCGGTAAAACGGCAATTTCCTTCCGTGCAACACCCGACACGAGTGTCTCGGGCTTTATCAAGCCGGGCGACCGCGTGGATATTCTCATGTCCCATGCGACGGTCCCGAAAGGCGCCAACCCGCCCCAGCCACACCACATCGTGGAAACCATCCTGAACGAAGTCAAGGTGCTGGCGATCGACCAAAAGACCGACGATCAGTCCGGTAAAGCCAAACTTTTCCGTAACATCACCGTCGAGGTGACGAAGAAGGAAGCGGAAATCATTACGGTTGCCAAGTCAATCGGCAGGCTCTCGATACTGCTGCGCAGTCTCTCCCGGCCCGACGCCAAACCCAATCAAGTTGCGCGCACCCGGAAACGACGCACCCGTACATGGGATACCGAGGTTAGCCGGGTGCTGCCGTCGATCGGCGGTGCCGGGAACCAATTGGAAGTCGTTCGCGGTACCACGCAATCGGCTGTTTCGATTCCGTTGTTCGATGGTGTTGGCGGCCAGACCCTGAACCTTCCTTCCGGAACGGCCGGCGGTCTCAATTCGGCGAGCGGCGTAGCAAGGACACTGGCACAATGAAGCTCATAAAATTCATCTCGGCGGCACTGTTCGCCCTTGCGTTCCTCGCGACGCCGACTTTGGCCCAAAATCAACAGAATGCCAAAGTCCTCCTTCCGGGTGGCAAACGCATCGAGTTGTCGTCCACTTCTGGATTACTTGTCCGCCTGCCCCGTTCGGCGACCACGGTTTTCGTGGCCGACGCAACGATCGCGGATGTCAACGTCCGTTCACCTCGTCTGATCTATCTGTTTGGAAAACAGCCCGGCGAAACGACGCTATACGCGATCGACAAACGCGAACGGATCATCTTGTCGCAAAACATCTCGGTTGCGCTCAATCTTTTCCAATTGCGGCAAAACATTCAGAATCTATTCCCGGATGTTCCGGTCAAGGTCAGCGCGGCCGGGCCAAAAATAGTTTTGACCGGCCCGGTGTCGAGCGCCGATACGGCGGATCAAATCAAGCAAATTGCAATTGGCGCGGTAAAGGGCGTTGCGGCCAACGTCGTCAACCGCATGACGGTATCGGCGCCGACACAGGTGAATATCCGGGTCAAGTTTGCCGAGGTAAGTCGCGATATCAACAAGCGGATTGGTTTGAACTGGGAGGTTCTGGGTAACGTCACCAGTGACTATGCGATCGGGTTCGCGGTCGGCGGCGATATCGTCCGGGATGTTTTGGGCGGCTTTATCATACCGAACGACGAAATTGACCGTGTCGTATCGACCTACAATAACGGCAATGTGCAGGTGGACACGATTCTCGACCTGCTCGACGATGAAGGTCTAATCACCATTCTTGCCGAACCGAACCTGACCGCAATGTCCGGTAAACAGGCGGAATTCCTCGCCGGTGGCGAATTTCCCATTCCTGTTAGCTCGAACGAAGGGGTCACGACAATTTTGTACCGGCAATTCGGTGTATCGCTGGCGTTTACGCCAACGATCGTCGGCGAGAACAGGATCAACTTGAAGGTCCGGCCGGAAGTCAGTCAATTGACGTCCGCTGGCGCGGTTCAGGCAAATGGTTTCAACATTCCCGCCTTGCAGGTTCGCCGCGCCGAAACGACCGTTGAGATCGGAAGCGGCCAGAGTTTTGCACTCGCCGGTCTGCTATCGAATCAAATCAACCAGAATCTCTCCGATGTTCCGGGCATCAAAGATATACCGATCCTTGGCGCCTTGTTCCGGTCCGATGCGTTTCGCCGCCAGGAAACCGAACTGATGATCGTTGTCACGCCCTATATCGTGCGCCCCACTTCCGGCAGGTTGCCGCTTCCAACCGATAAGTTTCAGCCGCCGAAAGATTTGGAACGCTTTCTGTTAGGCCAAAATCACGTGAAGCAACCAGCACAGGGGCCGGCGGCGCCGCTGGACCCAAGCGGACGGCCCGGCTTGGTTGGCCCGGCCGGATTCGTCTTGCAATAGGAGATGGGGACATGCGGGAAATGAAAATAATCGTCGCAACGCTGGGTGTACTTTTGCTTGGCGCCTGCTCTGGATTAAATCCGACGCAACACATCGAAGCCGCCAAGGAAGCCCAGCAGCGAGATTTCAGAACCGGAAATCGGGTCGATTTCGTGCAATTCAATCACGCGGTGACCTTCGATCGGCAGGCAGTTCTGCCCGCCGAGCCGGAAAAAAGCCGTCTGGAAGCATTCATCCGGGGAATCCGATTGGGATATTCCGATGAAATAACTGTGAGAGGCAGCACACCGGCGCGCCGCAATGCCATTAAGGCGTATCTCACGCGCACTGGCATTCCCGCCAAGATTC
The DNA here is from genome assembly GCA_964469835.1 of uncultured Rhodospirillaceae bacterium. Taxonomy (GTDB): domain Bacteria; phylum Pseudomonadota; class Alphaproteobacteria; order UBA8366; family UBA8366; genus JAOTYV01. Next base: position 17,120 of record CAYYBI010000594.1, on the reverse strand, counting down.
GCGCGGAAGGCGGCAACCCTGCCGAAATGAAGGCAAATACCGTCAAAATTATGGTCGAACGTTATGTCGTAACGCCGCCCGCCTGCCCCAACTGGACAAATTTTCACGGCAACCAAGAACGCAATACGCCGGGATCGAATTTCGGCTGCAGCACCGATGCGGCCCTTGGACAAATGGTTGCAAATCCAAAAGACCTGGTGACCGGACGGGAAGCTTCGCCGTCGCAAAGTGAAGTATTCGTCAAGCACCAGAATGACTATTACATCGATCAAATCAGAAAGCTTAGCAAACAGGGAACCAATCCATGAGTGCCGCGAGTGCTGACGCAAAATCTCAGCTTATGGGCGGTGTGAACGGGGAAACCCTCGTCTTTACCGACAATCCGGAGATCTGCGACGCCGTTACGCGCATTCTGGATGCTGGCGCCGTACAACGCGTAACCGTGCTCGAAGGCGGCATCACGGCGGCCCTTGAAGCCGCAGTCCCCAATGCGTCGGTAACGTTGGTTGATATATCCACGTCACCGGATCCGGTGACCGACATCGCCATGCTGTCGGAAGCCTGCCGGGGAAAGATCGTCGCGATGGGGCCCGTCAACGACGTCGCCTTTTTTCGCACCCTCACTTCCGCAGGGGCGTCAGACTACCTGCTGATTCCGCCGACCGACGAAATGCTGGTCGATGCACTGACTCCGCCGGCATTCCAAATCGAAGACGAGGAAGAGGAAACCTGCCGAATCATTTCCGTAATCGGCACCCGTGGCGGCGTCGGCGCTACTACGCTCGCGGTCAATACGGCTTGGTCCCTCGCCCACCACTATGGCCAACGAACCGGGTTGATCGACCTCGATCTGCATTTCGGTACCTGTGCCTTATCGTTGGATCTACTGCCTGGCCGCGGATTGCGCGACGCCCTGGACAATCCGGAGCGAATCGATCCGTTGTTCATCGCCAGCGCGATGGTGAATGAAAGCGAAAATTTATTCATTCTCGGTGGTGAAGAACCTCTGGAGTCCAAGTCCGAGCTTAATCCATATGCCGTTGAACCGCTGTTGAACGCCCTACGGGCCAATTTTGGCGGCTTAGTATTCGACATGCCGAAGGACGTGGCGATATCCCATCCGCTGCTGATCCAGGAATCTGCGTCGGTGCTGCTTTGTACTGATTTCTCGCTAGCGGGAATGCGCGATGTGCTGCGACTAAAATCTTTTGTGGCGGACTTCTGCACCAATACCACTGCCCAGATCGTCGCCATCGGTGGCTCTAAAGACAAGCGCAGCTCTATCAGCCAGAGCGACTTTGAGAAAGGCATCGAGGGCAAGGTTGATTTTGTCATTCCGTTCGATTCCAAAGCCGCATCGGAGGCGGCGAACGGCGGCAAGCCGATGGTCGCCCTTGGCGGCAGCACGAAGACGCTCGCAAAGATCATCTCCAAGATCACGGAATCCGTTGTTGGTGAAACCGAAAAAGTCGAACAAAAGAAATCCTGGTGGCATAAATGAGCGAACAAACCGTCCTCAGTTTCCCGGATGGTGAAGGATGGCAGGAAGGTCTAACGGTCTCCCTCGAACGTCTGCGGCCGATAATCGAGACGCAGCTCGACAGGCAGATGGTCAGCAAGCTGTCCCGTGGCGCGCTTGCGCAGCAAATCCGGATGATCGTCTCCAAGAACGCCCCGGGTGTCGGGCTTCAGCTTAACCTGCTGCAGGAACGTGATCTTGTAACGACACTGGTTACCGCGCTTGCCGGACCGGCGCCGCAGGCGCCTAAATCCGCACCGGCGGCCAAGCCGGACGCCCAAGTGGAAACAGCTGGTACATCGACCGAAGGAGCGGCAAACGACCAGGGGCTCGCACCCTCGGAACGCGAGGAAGCAACCAGCAGCGGATCCTCCGCAAGCCTGTCCAGCGTGCGCGAGGCCGCTAATATTATCCGGCCGTTGATGATGGAACGCATCGACGCCGCCGCAGCAGCAAGCCTTCCACGCGACGAATTATTGGCCCAAATCAGCGGGTTGGTCGGCGAACTCCTTGTCGAAAACAAGATCAGATTGAACCAGGTCGAACACAAGAGCCTGGTTTCCAGCTTGGTCAACGACATGATGGGGCTCGGCCCCTTGGAGCCCCTGCTTCAAGATGAGAGCATCACCGAAATCATGGTCAATGGGCCGCATCAAATCTACGTGGAGCGCGGCGGTAAGCTGGAGCTCACCGACATCGTGTTCCGCGACAACAGTCATTTGATGAACATTTGCACCCGCATCGTCAGCTGGATTGGACGACGCGTCGACGAATCCAGCCCGATGTGCGACGCGCGTCTGAAAGACGGAAGTCGTGTCAATATCGTTATTCCGCCGCTGGCGATCGACGGCGCCTCCGTCTCAATTCGTAAGTTTGCGGAGAAAAAGATCACGCTCGAGATGATGGCCGAGTGGAACAGCATGTCGCAGAAGATGATGAAGCTTCTGCAGATCGCCGGCCGCGTGAAGCTCAATATTCTTATTTCCGGCGGTACCGGTTCGGGCAAGACCACGCTGCTCAATGCGATCAGCCGCATGATCGAGGGCGGCGAACGTGTCGTCACCATCGAGGACGCGGCCGAACTGCAATTGCAGCAGCCCCATGTCGTCCGATTGGAAACCCGCCCTGCCAACCTCGAAGGGCAAGGCGAAGTCACCATCCGCGATCTCGTCAAAAACGCTCTGCGTATGCGGCCGGACCGGATCATTCTCGGTGAGTGTCGTGGCGCCGAAGCGATCGACATGCTTCAGGCCATGAACACCGGTCACGAAGGCTCGATGAGCACCATTCACGCCAACAACCCGCGTGAAGCCGTGACTCGTCTTGAGAACATGATCAGCATGGGCGGCTTTAATCTGCCGGCAAAAGCAATGCGCATGCAGATCACATCCGCGATCGATTTGATTTGCCAGGTTTCGCGTATGCGGGACGGCGGACGCCGGGTTACGCATGTCGCCGAGGTTGTCGGGATCGAGGGTGATGTCATCACCATGCAGGACTTGTTCATCTACAAATACAAGGGTGAAGACAGCGGCGGCAAACTTATCGGCGATTACGAATCCACAGGTTTGCGCCCGCATTTTTCGGAAAAGGCAGCCTATTTCGGACTGGATAAGGCGCTGATGGAGGCCTTAAAATGATCAGCGGCGTCGATAGCGGCCTAAGCGGCATCGAAATTGCGATCATCCTCAGCATCATGATGATGACAATGTTTCTGTTCGTTTTGCTGTATTTCGCCACCGATGCGAGGGCGCGGCGGCGTGAACGCCGCATTACCGAATTGCGCGAACGAACGATCATTGCGACAGGCGGAATCGAACTGGAAGGTGCCGCAAGCGCCGTCCGCCGCGAGAACGAATCCTCGCTTGATGCGCTGGTAAAACGCTTCCTTCCGAAACCGGATCTACTTCGTCTCCGTCTGAAACGGACCGGTCGGAAAATCACCATCGGCAAGTTCGGCGTTTACATTCTTATTACCGGGTTGTTCCTCGGCTTCTTGGCATGGCGAATATTCGGATTTTCTCCGGCGGTCTCCCTGCTGATTGCCTTCGGAGCTGGTCTTTGGCTACCCCACACATTTATCGGCATGTTGATCAGCCGTCGGCAAAATGCGTTTTCCGCCAACTTTCCGGAGGGATTGGACGTTGTCGTGCGCGGTTTGCGCGCTGGCCTGCCGATTGCCGAATCCGTCGTTAACGCAAGCAGCGAAGTCGCCGAGCCGGTAAAAACGGTCTACACCGAAATCAGCGACGCAGTGAACCTCGGCCAAAGCCTCGAAGACGCCATTGCGGATGCGGCAAAAGTGATCGATACGCCGGAGCTCAAATTCTTCGCAATCTGCCTGTCCGTGCAGCGGGAGACCGGTGGCAACTTGGCGGAAACCCTGACGAACTTAGCAGAGATCCTTCGAAAACGCCGTCAGATGAAACTCAAGATCAAGGCGATGTCGTCGGAAGCCCGGGCAAGCGCCTATATTCTGGGTTCCCTGCCCTTCATCATGTTCGGCCTGCTCTACCTCGTGAACCAGCCTTACGTGATGGTGCTGTTCAATGACCCGCGCGGCCTATTCCTGGTCGGACTAGGGGCCGTCAGTATGGCTACCGGCGTTGGAATCATGTGGAAAATGGTGAATTTCGAGATATGACCATCGCAGATATCTTGCCATTTGGAATGGGCATCGAAGAATTGATCGCCCTCGCCGCGTCGGCCATGATTGCCTTCGCCGTCATTGCGATTTACAAATCACTGCTCGAGAGAGCGCCTGCCCAGCGTCGGGCCAAGGCGATCGGCGAGCGCAAGGCGCAACTGCGTCAACAATTCACGGCGCCGCAACGCCGCTCGAGGCTCGACACGCTTGGTATTGCACGTCAGACGCTCGATCGATTCAAGCTGATGACCGGCAAACCGGTTCAGGAAGCCAGCGAAAAGCTTATGCGTGCGGGATTTCGGTCGCGCGATGCCATTACATTCTTTCTGTTCGCCAAGCTGTGCATGCCTGTGGTTCTGGGTACCGCGGCGCTGATCAGCGTTTATGTTCTGGAGATGTTCGACCTTCAGGGGCAAGGCAAGTTGTTCGCCTGTATCGGCGCCATCCTTCTCGGCTTCTTCCTGCCCGATATGTATGTGAAAAACATTGCCACCAAACGCACCAAGGACCTCACGAAGGCAATGCCCGATATGCTCGACCTTCTGGTGATGTGCGCCGAAGCCGGCCTGTCACTAGATCAAGCGCTGGTCCGGGTTGCCCGCGAAATCCGCATGAACAGTACAGAAATGGCCGACGAGCTGGAACTCACCTCCGCGGAACTCGGCTTCATGTCGGAACGCCGCGACGCCTTGAACAACCTGCAAAAGAGAACAGGCGTCAAATCGATGTTGGCGTTGGTAAACACGCTCGGACAGGCAGAGCGTTACGGCACACCGCTTGCCCAATCATTGCGGGTCTTGTCCGCGGAGTTGCGTGACGAACGGCTCATGAGAGCCGAAGAAAAGGCCGCGAGGCTTCCGGCGACCATGACCGTCCCAATGATGATTTTCATCATGCCGACATTGTTCATTATTCTGATCGGCCCGGGTATCATCCGGGTTGCGGATACTCTATTGCCGGCAATGAACCAGTAGCTGAAGGCTCAACGGCCCCGCAACGCATAGCCGGCGCGTACTGACTTGACCCGCAAGATCGGGTCGGTCATCGAGCGTAACGCCGCGTAATAGCTTAGATTTCTCTGAACTGCCTGACTGTCCATATCCATACGCGAAAATTTGGTTGCCTGGTCCACGTTACCGGCAAGACCGTAGGCGAGCGCGAGGTTCTGCCGGTCGCGAGCTGTCGCCCGCGAACGCTGCGCCAGCGGCCGTAACACGTCGATCGCCCCCTTGTAATGGCCGGAAAAAGCGAGCGACAGGCCCAGATTGCTGCGCAGATTGACATCGCCGGGCACGATTTCCAGGCCGGCGTAATAGTATTCCTGTGCCTTGGAGTGCTGGGCACTCGCGTCGTGTGCAACGCCAAGGCCGTTGTAGGCACGATAGTCCTTGGGGTCCAACGCCAAAATTTTCTCGAATTCAGCGATCGCGAGGTCCGGTTGATCCCGCGCAATCAAGACATTGCCCAACCCACGCAATGCCTGTGTATTCTTTGCATCCACTTTAAGCGCTTTGCGAAACGACTCGGCCGCCTGCTTATAAATTCCTGCCGCCGCATAGCTTTGACCCAGTCCAATCAGCGCACGGATTTCATTTGGATCGGAATTATGCGCACGCTGATAGAACGCCGCCGCGGACCTGTTGTCGCCCCGCTTGCTGCTCGCATCACCCGCTTTCAGCATCGCCGACGCCATACTCTTGGATGTCTTGTCGACCACACCGGGTTTTGAGTCATCCGCAGACATATTGCTGCACGCGCTGAGCGCCAAAACCGACGCTCCTGCGACAATAGTCTTGTACAAGCGCTTACGAAAACTGCTGTTCATACCGGGAACCTACAACATTGAGGAAGATATTCCATGAAAAAGTGGCCAGTCTAAATAACATGCCGAGTATAACCATGCCAATATGACCTGTTGTTAGGGAAATATAATCCAAGATTCACTGCATCATCATTAACAGGCACCAAATTTAACAAGTCAAAATTATCAAATATCTTACACCTGCTATCGTTTCGGTTCGATTTCATGCCGACATATCCATCGGTCCCATCGGACGCTTGTCGTTCCACGGCAAGTCCCGGCGCTCGGAATGTCGAATCCCAGCTTGCGCAGAAACACCAGATCCCCTGTCAAACCGAGCCATGAGGAAACGGGCTTCATTCAAAAATTCAATGATTCCAAATATTTCTTATTCGTCAATACTTAGCATATATGGATAATATTTATAATAAATGCAACTCCTAAATAAAAAATACGGCCCATGCGTTAATTTACGGCCCATGCGTTAAATATTGAGGCGACTTTATGTTTCCGTTAACGAATTCATGGCAGATTTATTGGATAGATACTTGGAAATCACGCGCAGATAAGAGCGCAACACAACTTTCGATTGCCCAAGTACATTGATCCAACAGGTGAACAGTCGATGTATTATCGCATTTTCCTACTTTCGGCCCTGCTTATATTCGCTGTTTCACCGACGCCAGGCGGCGCGGACGGGACCGAGGAAAATAATTGCGGCAAACGCAATACGATCTTGAGCTTCCTCTCGTCGAAATACTCCGAAAAGCCGATAGCCATGGGCGTCGCCGCGAATGGCGGATTGATCGAAGTTCTGTCCTCCAATGAGGGCTCTACATTCACGATCGTCGTTACCATGCCCAAGGGCAACACATGCATGGTGGCCGCCGGCGAGGGCTGGGAATTGCTACAAGCTTCGCGGAAGCCGCAGATCTAAGCACCCCTACTCTCTATTCTTGAACGCGCTATGACGAACCCGGTCGCCAACGGCGATCCCAAGCCGGCTGACCGTTCCCCCATTGACTTCCAAGACCGCCAATGCCGCCCCCCTGGAACTGATGATCTGCGTTGACAGCGGCACTGTCCGTTCAGCGATATTGATAATGCTCCCGTCAGCGTCGATGAAAAGCATATCAAGCGGCAGATAGGTATTCTTCATCCACATCGTAAGCGTCGCTTCGGCGTCATAGATGAACAACATGCCCGCATCGCGCGGCAACTCGCGGCGGAACATCAGCCCTCGCGCTTGGTGTTCGGAAGTGTCGGCGATTTCAACGCTGAACCGGTGGTGGCGCCCGTCACTTTCGATCGTTAGGCTCTCGGCAACGTCCGCTCGGCCATCCGAGCGGAGCGGCCATGGCAGAAAGAGCAGGAAGGCCACTAGGCTTATCGTAATCGCAGCACGCATCGGCAATACCCTAATCAGCACGTTGCCCCTACGCCAGTTCCGAATGTGTGGCCCAAACCGCGTCAAGGCCCCCTAAGACCGCTGCCAAATCAGGACCGGTCACTTGTGGCTTTGCGGCGGAGACGTTGTCTCGGATGCCGGCACTGCCGCCTTCATGGTGTCTGCAGCGGGCTCATCCGGTGAATGACCGCTTCTCTGGTTTTCCCACAGCGCTGCGTATTCGCCCGCCTTGTCCAGCAACTCGGCATGGCTTCCCCGCTCCACGATTCGGCCGTCGCGAAGAACGAGGATCTCATCCGCGTCGACGACGGTCGAAAGCCGGTGTGCGATGACCAGGGTCGTCCGTTCGGCCGAGACTTCCTTGAGACTTGACTGAATTTCTTGCTCGGTATGGCTATCCAGCGCCGACGTGGCTTCATCGAACAACAATATTCGCGGATTCTTCAGGATTGTACGAGCAATTGCAACACGCTGTTTTTCGCCGCCCGATAACTTCAGCCCACGTTCTCCAACCATCGACTGGTAACCGTCGGGCAGACCGGTGACAAATTCATGGATTCGCGCCAGCCGCGCCGCCGTCTCGACTTCCGCGGGCGTCGCCGTCGGACGGCCATAGGCAATATTGTAGTAAATCGTATCGTTGAACAGCACCGTATCTTGCGGCACGACACCGATTGATTCACGAAGGCTCGCTTGCGAAACCTTTCGAATATCCTGACCATCGATCGTCACGGCGCCGTCGGACACATCGTAGAAGCGAAACAAGATCCGGCTGATCGTTGATTTGCCGGCGCCGCTTCTGCCGACGATGGCAACGGTCATTCCGGGCGGCACCTTGAAGGAGACGCCCTTCAAAATCGGCTGGCGCTCATCGTAGTCGAAAAACACATTGTCGAACCGCACTTCGCCGGGGCCCGCCGCGAGTGCCGGGGCGCCCGGGATATCGCGGACTTCCTGCGGGAGATCCAGCAGCTTGAACATATCGTCCATATCGGTGAGCGACTGACGAATGTTGCGGTATACGAAACCCAGAAAATTGAGCGGCAGGTAGAGCTGGATCATGTAGGTGTTCACCAACACGAAGTCGCCGATCGTCATAGTACCCGCGACGACGCCATTTCCCGCCATCACCATGACCGCCACCAAACCGGCCGAAATAATGACCCCCTGCCCCACATTGAGGAGCGACAGGCTGATAGTGCTCCGCACCGCAGCGTGTTCGTATGCGCGCATTGCAGTATCGAAACGCCCCGCCTCATGCGCCTCATTGCCGAAATATTTAACGGTCTCGTAATTGAGAAGACTATCGACCGCCTTGGTGTTGGCTTCCATATCGCGATCGTTCATCTCGCGGCGAAATTTTATCCGCCATTCCGTCACCAGCAGCGTGAAGGCAATGTACGAGGTGATGGTGACGAATGTGACAGCCGCAAACCAGATGTCGAACAAACCCCACAAAATACCGCAGACGAGCAGAATTTCCAGCAGCGTCGGAATGATATTGAACAGCATGAAGGCGAGCAGAAATTCGATACCCTTGATGCCGCGCTCGATCACGCGGGACAACCCGCCCGTCCGGCGCTCCAGGTGATAGCGCAGGCTCAACGCGTGTATATGACGGAAGGTCCGCAATGCGGACAGCCGCATCGCCCGTTGGGCCACTTTGGCAAAGAGGGCTTCCCGCACCTCCCCGAATGCCACCGCCAATACCCGGGCACCGCCATAGGCGAATAACAGGGCCAGCGGCAACGTCACGATTGGCGCGGACGCGCCCGTCAACAGGTCGACCGCATCCCGGTAAATAATCGGAATGTACACATTGGTAACCTTCGACGTCGCGAGCGCGGCCAGAGCGAGCATCACCCGGCCACGGATCTCCCACGAATCCTTGGGCCAAAGATACGGCAGCAGGCTCCAGAACCCACGCCGTTCGTGCCCGATCCCTCCCGGTGATTCGCTGATGATGGACGAACCGGACATCGTTCTATTCTTGACCGTTATTTTTTTCGGGAATGACCGCTGGAAGCAGTGCGATGAAATTCGATAAAATTCCTTGGTTTACACGTATTTAGACTACGTTAACCAATTTCGACCTACTTTACAGTCCTGTTTTGGAAACTGTCAGGCACGACATTGCCGATCTCAAACCGCCTATGCAATAGATCGGTTACGGGCGCCAATCTAGATGACTGAAATTAGGGTTCTTGAACGTCGCGTCAAGGAATTGGAAAGGCAGCTCGCGGAAAGCGATACGTCGCTGCGCGCCGCGACCGAGGAACTCGCCCTGTATCGGCAGGCGGTGCGACAACAATTCTCGGACAACTCGCTCCTGCTTAAGACGAACATTCGAACGGTTGAGCAAGGACTCGCCGTCACCGATCGCAAGATGCGTGTGATTGCCTGCAATCGGCAATTTCTCGATCTCCATTGCTATAAGGGTGAATTGCCCGAAGGGGGCATGCCGCTCTTCGATGTCATCCTCGCCTTCGCGCAAGCAGGCGCGTATGGTCCGGGCGATCCCCATGAACTTGCCAAAAGCCGTATCGCCCTCCTCTCCTCTCCCGATCGCCCATCCCACGAGCAACGGAAACACACCAATGGACGGATCATCGACGTCAGGCGAACCTCGATGCCGGACGGACTGACCGTATCCACCTATGCTGACATAACCGACGTCAAGGAGGCCGAAGCCAAAGCCGAACAATTCAAGACGCTGCTCACCGAAATTCTGGATACGATCCCGGCAAGTGTCGCCTTGTACGACACCGACCGGCGATTGGTCTTTTTCAACAAGGCGACAAAGCGCCTGTTCGACTGGCAACCGGAAATGCAGGAACCGGGAGTTCACTATGAAGATCAAATGCGGGATACGCTGCGCAAGAAAATGTCACTCGATGCCATCGGCATAGAGGAAGAATATCTAGCATCGCGGTTAAAGAATTTCGACGACGGAGCGCGAAACATTGAAACCGCACGTCCCGGCGGCCGATGGTCTTTGTCGTCATTCGCCAAGACATCTGACGGCAGCACGGTGGTCATTCGATATGACATCAGCGATCGCAAGCGCACGGAACAGGCGCTTCGCGAAAGCGAGGAAAATTTCCGCAACCTGTTCGAGAACTCGCAGCTCGGCATCAGCATCAGCCGAAATGAAAAGCTGTTGTTCTGCAACGAGGCGCTGGCGAAAATATTCGGCTTCGACGACATCGACGACATGATGCAGATCAGCAGCACCCAATTGCTCGCTGCACCGCATGAGCGCGACCGAATCACAAAATACATCGATGCCCGCACCGCGGGAGAGCCTGTTCCGGAAACATACGAGTTCGAAGGTGTCCGGAAAGACGGTGGCCGCATTTGGCTGCGACGATCGGCACGCACCGTCTCGTGGCGCGGCATGTCCGCCATTCAAGGGACGATCATCGACGTCACCAATCGGCGCCGTGCCGAAGAACGGCTTCGCAAGGCTGTGACCGACGCGGAATTCGCAAATCGGTCAAAATCCGACTTTCTTGCGAAAATGAGCCACGAACTTCGCACGCCGCTCAACGCCATCATTGGATTTTCGGAGGTCCTGAAAGCCGAAACCTTCGGCGCGCTCGGCCATCCAAAATACGGCGAGTATGTCGGCGACATATCCGCGAGCGGTCATCACTTGCTGGACATGATCAACGACATCCTCGACATGTCCAAGATCGAAGCGGGCAAATACGAGCTTCGCATGGGCACCGTCGACCCCCGGTTGCTGGTGCAAGAAACGGTGCAAGTGGTCAATCCGCAGCTCGAGCAACACCAACTCACCATTGAGACGCATTTCGGCGAGAATGTGTCCACCCTGACCGGCGATCAGCGCGCCATGAAGCAGGTCCTGCTGAACCTGCTGTCGAATGCCATAAAATTTACCCCGGACAAGGGCCAAATCATCATCACGGTCGAGGCTGCGGAAAACAACTGTCTCGACATAAGTGTCGCAGACACCGGAATCGGCATCGAAGCCGAAGATATTGAAAAGGTTCTGTTGCCCTTCAATCAAGTCGGCAGCGCGCAGGTCACGGTGCATCACGGCACCGGCCTGGGACTACCGATCATCAAGTCACTCGTCGAACTTCATGGCGGGCAGTTGCATATCGAGAGCAAACCCGGTGTGGGAACGACCGTGCACGTATCCTTACCGAACCATACGCCGGCGAACTCGACGACCGCCGCGGGTTCGAACGCCTGACGCCCTAAAGGAAATAAGTCAGCAAGAAGCCGCCCAGCATGGCAAGCACGCAAAGCGCCGCGCCGCCGATCGGCCATGTCCGCGCAAGCAGGCCGCTCGGCCCATGATAATGGAACACGACGGCCAACATTCGCCGCAGCCAACTTTCGGCAACCTTCTCGGACGCCTGTTGCAGGGACGCCAAGCCGCCCCTGGCCAAGCCGACAACCTTTGGCAGGAAGCGCCGGTAGATCCAGTCGCTGTCGAGGTTGACGCTTCGGAGCTCCGGCGGATAGATGCCGGACCGCATCAAGACCGCGAATGCCAAAGCAGAAAACATCAGAAGCTGAAGCTGCGTAATGACGTGCGTCACGGTGTAGGGAACGAAATCCACCGGGAAGGGCAAGATGGCGTAAAGCGGCGCCGGGTAGACCCCAATCGCGATGCACAGAAAGGCCGTCAGTGCCATCGCCAAGAGCATGTTGAATGGCGCCTCTTTCACGCGGATGCCGCTGTCATGCGCATAGAACGCAAAATAGGGAATCTTGATCCCGGAGTGATGGAACACACCCGCCGACGCGAATAACAACACGCCCCAGACGAACCAATGGCCGCCCCCGGCCGCAGCTGTGATGATCATGGATTTGCTGATGAATCCGCTGAACAAAGGAAACGCCGAGATCGACGCGGCACCGACGATACAGAATCCCGTCGTCCACGGCATCGATTTGTAGAGCCCGCCGAGTTCCGAGCCCTTGATCGTACCGGTCCGGAACAGCACGGCGCCCATCGACATGAATAGCAGCGCCTTGTAAAGGATGTGCGAAAAGGCGTGCGCGGCGGTCCCGTTCAACGACAATTCGGTGCCGATGCCGATGCCGACGACCATGAAGCCGAGTTGGTTGTTCAAGCTGTAGGCCAGAACGCGCCGCAGATCGTTCTCGATAACCGCGTAAAATATCGGAAATGCTGTCATCGTCGCGCCGATCCAGATCAGCATCTCGGTGCCAGGGTAACCCCGCGCCAGCGCATAGACCGCGAGTTTGGTCGTGAACGCACTCAGGAAAACGGTGCCGGTCACGGTTGCCTCGGGATATGCGTCCTGAAGCCAGTTATGAAGCAAGGGAAAAGCGCATTTTATACCAAACGCGATAAAGATCAGCGTCGGGCCGAGACCGTCCAGGCCAAGCTTGTCGAAGGCTATACTACCGGTCTGATGCTGGTGGACGACGATTCCCGCGAGCAGAATTACCCCTGAACCGACCTGTATCAGCAGGTAGCGAAGACCGGCACGGTATGCGCGCTCCTCCCGCCGGGCCCAGATCAGGAACACCGACGTTAGCGCTGTTAGCTCCCAATAAACGAACAAGGTGATCAAGTCGCCGGCGAACACCGCGCCGATCGCCGCGCCGGCATAGGCCATGCCCGCGACGTGTTGCAGCGTATCGCGAACATGCCACGCATAAATCGCCGAAAGCAGGGCGGCAATATGAAAGATATAGGCAAAGACCAGGCTCAATGCGTCGACGCGAATGGTGATCAGGGTCAATCCGAAAATTTCAATCGCGCCCTGCGCCCCGGGCGCCAACGACAGGGTCTGCCAAAAACCGAGTACTGGCAGCAGCAGCATGAAACCGCGTTGCCAAATGCCCTTGAGGAACGGCAGCACAAGCGAACCGAGGATCAGGATTAGGCCCGGCGAAAGAACATCAGTCATCGTAATAGTCTTCCGGCCGGATCAGAATGATGCGCAGCAGTTTGGCGACCAGCACCAACCCGACGCAAGCGACGAAGCCGTAAATGCCGTAAAAGCCGAACCAGCTTTCGGCCTCGAAATGGGTATGCTTGTGATAGAAGGCGTCGGCAACGAACAGCGCCGCGCACAGCGCGCACACAGTCCAATAAATCTTACTGACATTCCGCGGCTCATCGAGCCAGTATTTTTTTGGATCGTCCATCATCCGAGCCCTCCCCCGATTGGGGCCAGCAACGCATACAGTTTGTCGGCGAAAACGAACAAGAGCAAACACCCGGCCGCAGTGATGCAAAGCGGTACGACGCAAAAGACTGGCGCCTCGCCGAAACCCTCTAGCCCGCTATTTGGTTTCGCGGGAATGAAGAAACCCCGAGCCACGACGGGAAGCAGGTAGGCGATATTGAGCAGGGACGAAATCATAAAGACCGCAATGAACACCTGGTGCCCAGCGTCGATTGCGCCGAGCGCAAGGAAATACTTGCTCCAGGATCCGCCGAACGGCGGCAGGCCGATGACGCTCAGGCTGCCGATCAGAAAAGCGAAGAGCGTGACCGGCATCGCCCGGCCGATCCCGTCCATGTCGCTGACCTGGGTCTTGCCGGATGCGACATAGATCGCGCCGGCGCAGAAGAACAAAGTGATCTTGCCGAAGGCGTGCATGGTGATGTGCATGGCCCCGCCGACCACCCCCATGGGCACCAGAAGCGCCGCGCCCAGCACCACATAGGCAAGTTGGCTGACGGTCGAATAGGCAAGCCGCGCCTTGAGGTTGTCCTTGGTCATCGCAATCAGCGACGCCAGCAGCAGCGATGCGCCGGCCACGTACATCAGCCAATCCGCATAGCCGGATTCGCGCAGGAAATCGGTGCCGAAAATATAGATGATCACCTTGAGTACGGTGAACACGCCCGCCTTCACGACCGCCACCGCGTGCAGCAACGCGCTCACCGGCGTCGGCGCAACCATGGCGGCCGGCAGCCACCGGTGTATCGGCATCAGGGCTGCCTTGCCAATGCCGTACATGTACAGGAACAGCAGCAGGCCGATTGCCGGCCCTTCGAACTTGCCGGCCAGAATTCCGCCCATCCGGAAATCGAGACTGCCGACCGACGCCCAGGTCCACAGAATGGCGCCCAGCTGAAACAGGATAGACGTGCCCAGCAGGATGCCGAGATAGGTGCGCCCGGACCGCACCGCTTCCGGCGTGCCGGAATGGGTCACCAGTGGATAGGTGGAGATCGTCAAAATCTCGTAGAACAGGAACAGGGTCATCATGTTCCCGGCCATCGCGACGCCCAGCGCGCTGAATATCGCAATCGCGAAACAGGCATAGAAGCGGGTCTGATGCGCTTCCTTCTTGGCCCGCATATAGCCGATCGAATAGATCGAATTGACGATCCAGAGGCTCGACGCGACACAGGCGAACATCATGCCGAGCGGTTCCAGCTCCAGCCGGATATCCAGTCCCGGCAGCATGCTGAACAGCGTGACTCCCGGCCGGCCGCCAGCGTACACCACGGGCAGCAATTGCAGCACGATGACAAACAACGCGACGGCCGTGACGAGCGTGACGCACTCGCGCTGGTTCGGCCGACCCTCCGACATCAGAATCAACACCGTGCCCACCATCGGAACCGCGAGGGCAAGAAGCATCAGGGTGGACACGCTCATCCGCCTGCCCCCACCAACGATTCCGCGGCCTTCAGCGCGATCCCCACACTGACGCGGGTGTCGAGACCGAAGTAGATGTTCGCAAGGATCAAGCTCCAGGTCGGCACCAGCATCACCAGCGGCGCCTCACGGACGTCCGTGCCGCCGTCCGGGGTTTCCTTGAAGTAGGCGACTTCGACGACCCGCCAGACATAGATAATAGCCAGCAGCGACGACAGCAGGACCAGCACGGCAACCCACCACCAGTCCTTCTCCAACGCCGCCAGGATCAGGTACCATTTCGAGATGAAGCCGACGGTCGCCGGCACCCCGATCAGGCTCAGACCGCCGGCGACGAAAGCACCCATCGTCCAGGGCATGCGCTTTCCAATCCCCGCCATATCCGCCAGTTGAACCGAGCCGATGCGATAGAACACACAGCCCATCGCCAGGAACAATGCGCCCTTGATCAGCGCGTGGTTGAACAGATGCAGGATGCCTGCCGTGACACCGAGCGACGTCGCCAGACTGATGCCCAGCACCATATAGCCGATCTGCGCGACGCTGGAGTAGGCAAGCATGCGCTTGATGTCGGGCTCGAAGATGGCGACCGCCGAGCCGACGAACATCGCCGCGATCGCAAACGGCATGAGAACATAGCCGAGGTGATAGGCATCGAAGGCGAATTCGGGGCCGAACACCGTCAGGAATATCCTCAGCAGAACATAAATCGACACCTTGGTCGCCGTCGCCGCGAGGAAAGCCGTCACCACCGACGGCGCGAAGGCGTAGGCGTTCGGTAACCAGATATGCAGCGGGAACAGTGCTGCCTTCATCGCGATGCCGACGACCACGAACACAAAGGCGACGCGAACGGTCCGGTTGCCGATCAAGGGATCGATGCGCTGCGCCAGGTCCGCGATGTTGAGCGTTCCCGTGACCTGATACAGCAACCCGACGCCGATCAGATAAAACGTCGCACCGATGGTGCCGAAGATCAGATAGCGGTACGCCGCCGTCAGCGCCCGGCGATCCTGTCCCAGACTGATCAGGATGTAGGAGGACAGCGACGAAATTTCGAGAAAGACGAAAATATTGAAGGCGTCGCCGGTGATCGTCACGCCGAGCAGGCCCGTCAGGCACAGCAGGTAACTGGTATAAAACAGATAGCGGCGCGGCTGCGCGATCTCCTTTGCGACACTGGGTGCGGCGTAGCTGATCACCACGGCGCCGATCGCGGTGACGATCAGCAGGACGAAGGCATTCACCTCGTCGATTCGGTATTCGATGCCCCAGGGCGGCGCCCATCCGCCGAAATGGTAGGATATTGGCCCGGTCGACAACACCGACTGCAGCAGTGCAATCGCCACCGCCAGCGAGAGCCAGGAAGTGACCAGCGTGATCGCGTAACTCACCGCCTCGCGCCGCAACAGCACGCACAATGGCGCGGCCAACAGAGGCAGGACGATCTGCAAGGCAGGCAAATTGGCGAGGATCACGACGGGTCTTCCTGTTCTTCGAGTTCCTCTTCCTCGATCGACCCGTAGGCTTCGTTGATCCGAACCACGAGAGCCAGCCCGAGCGCGGTCGTCGCGACGCCGACCACGATTGCGGTAAGGATCAGCACATGCGGCAGGGGGTTGGAATACACCGTGATGCCATCGGCCAGTATCGGCGCGGTTCCCCCCTTCACCTTACCCATGGTGATGTAGAGCAGAAAGACCGATGCTTGGAAGACGTTCAACCCAACCAGTTTCTTGATCAGATTGCCGCGGGCGACGACGATATACAGCCCCGCAAGCATCAAGAACATGACGATCCAGTAGTTATAGAGACCCGGTCCTTCCATCGTTTCCGCCTCGCCGCCCGCCCTATTCCCGCTCGCCCGGATCGAGATCGCCTCGGCCCGCGAAAAGGAAGAACAGGGTAGCCATCACCGAAGCGACGGTAATGCCGACACCGAGTTCCACGATGAAAATGCCCAGATGCTGGCCGTGCGCCGGGTCATGCGCCAACGGCGAATAGTCGAGAAAGTTCGCGCCCAGCACCATTCCGGCGACGCCGGTGCCGCCGAAAATCAGGACTCCCAGGGCAATGCCCACCCGCAGCACCCCGTCGGGCAGCACCTGCCGCGCCTT
>CAYYBI010000593.1:0-5373 GCA_964469835.1 uncultured Rhodospirillaceae bacterium | reverse complement strand
GGCGAATCGGTGGACCCAAACAAGATCGCCTTCCTGAAACAGCAATACGGATTCGACCGGCCGCTGTATCAGCAATACGGGCTGTGGCTTGCCGGCATGCTGCAAGGTGATTTCGGCTTCTCCTTCGAGTACGACCTGCCGGTGCGCGAGGTGGTGGGCGATCGTCTGCTGCTGACATTCGTGGTCTCGTTCACGACGATCCTGTTTACCTGGCTCGTCGCATTTCCCATCGGCGTTTACTCGGCGGTGCGGCAATACAGCGTCGGCGACTATGGCCTGACCTTCATCGGATTTCTCGGTCTCGCCACGCCGAATTTCCTGCTGGCGCTGGTGCTGCAATACGCTGCCCATGTCTGGTTCGGCACCTCTATCGGTGGGCTTATGGCGGCGAATTATGTCGGCCAGCCCTGGTCCTGGGCGAAGGCGCTAAACGTGTTGGAGCATCTTTGGATTCCGGTCGTCGTGATCGGCACCTCCGGCACCGCCGGCATGATCCGCCGGCTGCGCGCCAACCTGCTCGACGAGTTGGAGAAGCAATATGTCGTCACCGCGCGGGCCAAAGGAATGCCGCCGCTGCGCGCGCTGATCAAATACCCGGTCCGGATGGCGCTCAATCCGTTCATCGCCGACATCGGCAACTTGCTGCCGCAGGTGATTTCCGGCGCGGCGATCGTGTCGGTCGTGCTGTCGCTGCCGACCACCGGGCCGATGCTGTTGCGCGCGCTGCAGAGTCAGGACATGTACCTCGCCGGCTCGTTCCTGATGTTCCTGGCGGCGCTGACCGTTATCGGCACGCTGCTGTCCGATCTGGCGCTTGCGGCGCTGGATCCGCGGATCCGGTTCGGCGGGAGCGACGCGGCATGACCGACGCACCCGACCGGCTGCCGCATTACGTCAACCCCGCGCCCTACGACCCGGACGCCGAGGATCCGATCACGGCCGAGCAGCAACGCGTATACCTGGCGTCGCAATGGCGGCTGATGTGGTGGAAATTTCGGCGCCACCGGCTCGCCATGGTGTCCGGCGGCTTCCTGCTGTTGATGTATCTCTCGATTGTCGTCACCGAGACGATCGCCCCCTATGACAGCCATGCCCGCCATACCGACTATCTCTATGCGCCGCCGCAATCGGTGCACCTGATGCATGACGGCGCGTTCGTCGGCCCCTTTGTGTATGGCTTGACGGTGAGCCTGAACCGCGACGAAATGCGCTGGGTCTACACCGAAGACCGCAAGCGCGTGCAAAAGCTGCGCTTCTTCTGCGCCGCCGGCGACTATCCCGGCGCCGAATACGCGCTTTGGAACATGATCGACGCGGCGTTCCATATCATCTGCCCGGCGCGGGGCGGCACTTTCTTCCTGCTCGGCACCGACCGGTTAGGGCGCGACCTGCTGTCCCGCATCCTTTATGGATCACGCATATCGCTGACCATCGGATTGCTCGGCATCACCATCAGCCTGGTCTTGGGCACGGTGATCGGCGGGCTCGCGGGATATTACGGCGGCGCCGTGGACACCGCGGTGCAACGCCTCATCGAAGTGGTGCGCGCCTTCCCGGAACTGCCGCTCTGGATGGCGCTTTCGGCAATCCTGCCGGTGACCTGGAGCCCGGTCGGGGTTTATTTCGGAATCACGGTGATCCTCGGCCTGCTCGACTGGCCCGGTCTGGCGCGGGCGGTGCGTTCCAAGCTATTGGCGCTGCGCGAAGAGGAATTCTGCCAGGCGGCCCAGCTGATGGGTGCGCGACCCGGCCGCATCATCTTTCGCCATCTGCTGCCCAACTTCACCAGCCACCTGATTGCCTCGGCGACCCTGTCCATCCCCGGCATGATCCTGGCCGAAACGGCGCTGAGCTTTCTCGGCCTCGGCCTGCGCCCGCCGATCACAAGCTGGGGTGTCCTGCTGAACGAGGCGCAGAACATCAACGTGGTCGCGCTGTATCCCTGGCTGATGCTGCCGGTGGTGCCGGTCGTCCTCGTGGTGCTGGCCTTCCAGTTCCTCGGCGACGGGCTGCGCGATGCCGCCGACCCCTACACCTGACCCGGAAATATCACCCGTCGATCGTCACCACCGCGAGCTGCATCCAGGCGATGAGTTGTTCGCTATGCACTTGCTGACCCCGGGCGGGCGCTTGCCGTCGCGCCCCTTAAGGGACCAGCACCATGCCTTCGCGCGCCACCACCGTGCCGGGCCGCAGTTGTTCGGCCTGTGCGGCGACGCCATCCATGAAATCGTCGTCATGGCCAGGCTCGTGATGGAAGATGACCAGTGTTTTCGCTGCCGCCTCTTCGACCAGCCGCACCCCTTCCTGCCAGGTCGAATGGCCGAAGCCGACATATGTGGGATATTCCTCGTCGGTGTAGGTGCTGTCGTAGATCACCAGATCGGCGCCTTGAATCAGGTCGAGGATGCGCGCATCGCGGCGGCCGACTTCATGCTCGGTATCGGTGATGTAGCAGATCGCCTTGCCGCCGTATTCGATCCGATACCCGGTGGCCCGATCCGGATGGTTGAGCGGCGCCGTGCGGATGGTAACGCCGGGCGCCGGATTGCGAGTTTCGCCGGCGGTAAAATCGTCGTAGCTGACGATCGCCTGAAAGGTCGACGGCGGTATCGGAAACAGCGGCGACATCATCATTTCCACCAGCACCTGGGACAACTCCAAATCCGGAATCAGATGACCCGCGGCCAAACGAATGTCGTTGCCGGCAGTATACAGCGGCGCGAAGAACGGCAGCCCGCAAATATGATCGAAATGGGTGTGAGTCAGAAACAGATCGACATCGACCGGGCCCGCCGCCGACAGGACGTTTCCGAGATGGCGCAGCCCGGTTCCCGCATCAAAGATCATCACGCGGTCGCCGCACTGCACTTCCAAGCATGATGTGTTGCCGCCATAGCGCACCGTCTCGGGCCCAGGACACGCAATGCTGCCCCGGACGCCCCAGAACCGGACGAAAAAATCGGTCGGCGCAGGCATATATAACCCCTAGAGGAAGACTATCGTACCCAAGACCTGCCCGGCTCGGCGACAGTCTTCTTTGTATGGTAGACACTGTAAAGTAACCTGGCGGCACGCGATATGCGCGCCATCACAGTCCGATAGGCCCATTCGCTCCCCATGACCACACGCCCGATACTCTGGCCGGGAATCGCCTTCGGCCTGTGCCTGGCCGTCCTCGCCGCCTACCAGCAGCTCAAGCTGCCACCGGTGCTGCCCATACTGCTGGCGGATTATGGCTTCGATCGCCTGCTGGCCGGCAGTTTCATGTCGATCTACGCCCTCATCGGCTTGTTGCTGTCGGTGCGGCTCGGCCGCATGATGCAGCGGAATCTGGGGCACTACCTCAATATTGCCTTCGCCCTGTTCGTCGCGGCCGCCGGAATCATGCTGACATGGCCGGAAAATGGCTGGCTGTTCCTGCTGGGCCGCGCCATCGAGGGCGTGGGATTTGCAATTCTGGCGATCGCCGGGCCGTCCATCTGCACCGCCAGCGCGGGCGACCGCGGGCTCGCGATCGCGGCGGCGGCCATCGCAACCTGGATCCCGCTCGGCAATCTGATCCCGAACGCGCTCTCGGCGGGGTTCGGCGACATTTTGGGGTGGCGCGGTCTCTGGTGGGTCGGGCTGGCGGCGACCGGTGCGATGGCGCTCTGGGCCCGCAAATGGCGCGGACACGCAACCATAGCGGTCCCCGCAGTGGCGGACGCCAACGCCGCGGCACCGGGCGATGAACCGCAGAATCCGGGCCATGCCGAGCATTGGCGGGCCATGCGCCTCTCGGCCCTGCTCTTTACCCTCTGGAGCATCCAGATGTTCGCCTACTTCACCTGGGTTCCCGCCTATCTGGTGGAAGCCCACGGCGTGACGATGCGGGAAGCGGCCACCTTGTTCCTCGTGCCGATCATCATCCTGACCGCGTTCAACCTGATCGCCGCGCCCTTGCTGCGCCGGGGCATCCCGGTCGCGCTGCTGCTCGGCGGGTCGGCGGTGGCCCAAGCGGTGATCTGGTTCGTCATTCCCCACAGCAGCGACCTCGTCGCCGGTGTCCTGGCCCTGGTCCTGTATGCGGTGGCAGCGGGCTTGATCCCGACCTGCCTGTTCGCCACGCCGGGAACCATTTTCGGAGTCCGGCAACCCACATCGCGCGCCTTCGGCGTGCTGATGGCGGGCCGCAATCTCGGCGTGCTGATCGGCCCCGTCCTGACCGGCGTGCTGGTCGATGCCACCGACGATTGGGCGCTTGTGGCGCGCGTCTTCGGCGCGGTTAGCTTATGCGTCGGCGTCGGCGCCTTCGTGCTGCACCGGCGGCTGCGGCGATTGCCGCCCGAATGCGATCAGGGAACCAGCCGGTAGCCGCCCGGCTCGGTGACCAGAAGCTGTGCGTTGGAGGGGTCATGTTCGATTTTCTGGCGCAAGCGGTACACATGCGTTTCCAGCGTATGGGTGGTAACGCCCGCGTTGTAGCCCCAAACCTCACCCAGCAACGTATCGCGCCCCACAACCTTTTCGCCGGACCGGTATAGGTATTTCAGGATCGAGGTTTCTTTTTCGGTCAGCCGCACCTTCTTGTTCGCGTCCTCATCCACCAGCATCTTGGAGCTCGGCAGGAAGGTGTACGGACCAATCGCGAAAACCGCGTCCTCGCTTTGCTCGTGCTGGCGCAATTGCGCACGCAGCCGGGCCAGCAAGACGCCCAACCGAAACGGTTTCGTGATGTAGTCATTGGCGCCCGCGTCCAGACCCAGGATGGTATCGGCGTCCGAATCGGCGCCTGTCAGCATGATGACCGGTGCCTTAACGCCGTTCCGCCGCATCAGCCGGCAGGCCTCGCGGCCGTCCATGTCGGGCAGGCCGACATCGAGCAGAATGACGTCGAAATATTCGTTCTTGGCCAATTCGATGGCGTCGGCCGCGGTGCCGCAGGCAACGGTCGCGAATTCCTCATGAAGCTGCAGTTGTTCTTCAAGCGATTGACGCAAAACCTCATCGTCATCGACCAGAAGTATTTTTTTGCCCGTCATCAATTCGCTCCTTCGGCAGTCTCCGGTAGCCGAGTATGGCCTTCACCGCAATCTGATACCGGTTCCGTCTCACTTCAAGCCCACTATACCCGATCGGCAATTTGGAGCATCCGGGAAAATTGCCCGGAAACCGGGCCGGTTGTCCGGTTATAGGGTTGCCGGTCACCGTCGCCTCACGTCAAGTTGACCCGCGTTGATCGCGCGTTCCGCGTCGTCATGGCCGCGAAACAGTCCGTATGGCCAACCCGCAGACGCAAATTCCCGGCCGCAACCTGCCGTTCACGCCGCAAGCGCCAAGCCTCCATCGCCGCTTTATCGGCGGGCGCCACCGCCGCAGCGGCCGCCGCCA
>CAYYBI010000592.1:0-5854 GCA_964469835.1 uncultured Rhodospirillaceae bacterium | reverse complement strand
GATGTCGGCTCTGGGTCATAACCGGAAGTCGAATGCGAGCACTGGAATGTCCGCTCTTGGGGACAGAGCGGACGTAATCGGCCCAAATGCGGACGTCGAATTGCGAATGTCGGCTCCTGAGGGTAAAGCGGACATCGCTTGGGAGCGCCGGAAGGTTCGCTTTTAGCCATTTCCAGAAATGAGCCAAGTCGAGCCAGTACGTTGTGCGACCATGCGCAGCAACGGCGGCGGATACAATGTGATCGGCGTTTGCTAACTGCTAGCTCGAAGAAGCGGGAATACGTTTCTGTGATTTAGGCTTCAGTTTCTGCCATATGAAAAAGCCGAACTGCAGTGTAACGACCAATACAATTAGAGATTGGCAAATCAAGGCAAGCCGTGGCCATTCAAGAATCTGGCCTCCAAGAACAGCATTCCGATATACCCAAATGAACAAAAAAACAAAGGCTTGACCAGGTATCGCGGCGATCGACATGTAAACAAGGTATCTCTTTAGCGATGATTTGAATGCTACAAGAAGCCAGGGCCAGGCAAGCGAAAATAGCGTAAATAGAATGAACACGATTGCCATGCGCCAGGTCCGTATCGTGTTGTCGCGAACCGCTTGCCGCTCCTTCGCCAACCATTCGCTTCTGTGCTGAGCCAGAGTTTGCGCGTCGCTGACATCGCTTAGTCGTGTGATGGGGGGCGCGTACGTGGCCAAACATTGCGCGTCGAGCCGGCCGTTCTTCCTACAGCCATCATATGTGGCCATTTTAAAAATCCCGTTGGGACGGCGCTCCCTAAAGCTCTGTCTTAGGCAATTTGCGTTCCGCCAGCCGTACCGCAAACAACTATGGCTTGCGAGCAATTGATAAATGCCGTTAGGCACCTCGTGCTCAAATTGCTGGATGATGCTTTTGAAATTTGCGCGTTCCGTATCCGTTAGGTCACGGACGACCGGGCGCGTCTTGCAACGGTTTTTGTAATGAGGAATAGACCGGTGCTCTATCGTGAATCCTTGGGTGCAGGCACCTTCTTTGCACAGAGATATCCAGTAGGTATCTTCGTATGTGCAGTAGAACGCGTGGACCGCCGCCGGCATCAAGATTAGAACCAAGCCGACGGCGAACGCGGCAAGAAGGGGCCAGCGATTATGATGTCGAGGCACGGTTCGGTTACTGACGGCGAAACCTTTCGACACCTCCGGTCTAAGGGGCGAAGCTAAATCTTCGGAGTTCGGGCTACTGGCGCTCATGCTGACTCTCTGCTCGGGATATCAGCAGTCTAGCTGCATTCAAGTTTTCAATTGGTTAAGCCAGCGCCAAACATACGAAGTCCGTGACCGGTCGGCATAGGGTCATCAAGACAAGTGAAGCAGTTTCACTCACTATGCCTAGCTTCAAAGAGTCCGCTACGGGTCATGAGCGGACATCGCGTGCTGCCGGCGGAATGTCCGCTCCTGGGTGTAAAGCAGACGTAATTCGCGCAAAAGCGGACTCCCAAGTTTTCGGCCTCAGCTATACCCAGCACACGGCAAATTACGCCTACCTTCTCGCCCTGCGACAGGCGAGCCTCGGCTTTACGCAGTAGGCCAACAATCTGTTCGGACGTGTAACGCTTCCGGCTCACCTCTTCCTCCTAATTCAGAGTTCAGATTAGCCGGACTATCTCGTTCAGCCTGGACCGGTTTTCCGGGTGCAGGTCAAAATACTTGTCATTAGTTCCGCGCTGTTTGGAATTCGCAGCCGCGCGCCCTGAACAATGTCACACGCCGGACACCGCGAAAAACCACGGCCGCCGAACCGTCCATACTGCATTAATGCTAAATCACGAAACGGCCAGGCGAAGAGACAGAGGCAACCAAGCGCCACCAGCGTGCCTAAGCACATAATATTCTGACATGAAGTCCAAATATTTTTGATGTGATATTATATGGGCCACCCTCTGAACTAAGGGTATCATATTTTGCTGAGCGCCCCCTCACCAACGCGCAAAGGAGGCTTCCGATGGAGCACGTGCGCTACATTGATCGCACGACAGAAGACTATCATCGCCAGGGATACGACACGCCGTATAAATGGGCCCATCACACCGACGCGCCCTTCACCCCGCTGACGAAACCCCTTTCAGAATGCAAGATCGGCCTGATCGGCACGAGCGAGGTCGCCGTAAAATTCGACCCCGAGACGGAAGAGGATCCGATTGTCGAAAATGATTTCCGCGGCGTTTACGCGATACCCGCGGATGTCCCGACCGAACGATTCTACAGCCGGACGTCCTCGTTCGACCGCAACGCGACGCACCTGGACGACGTCAATGCGTATTACCCCGTTGATCGATTGCGGGAATCCGTTGCCGACGGCGTCATCGGATCGATGCCCGAAAGGCTGTACGGCGCCTACAACAACTACAGTCAGCGCAAGGTATTGACCCAGGAAGCGCCGAAAGTGCTCGAATTCTGTCGCGAAGACGGCATCGACGCCCTCGTGATGGTACCTGTTTGACCGGTTTGCCATCAGACCGTGAGTCTGATCAGCCGATACATCGAGGAGCATGGTATTCCGACCGTCGTGATCGGGGCCGCGCGTGACATTGTCGAGCATTGCGGCGTTGCGCGGTTCCTTTTTGTCGATTTTCCCTTGGGCAGCCCTTGCGGCGAACCGTGGGACCTCGACCAGCAGCGCGGCATATTCCGGCAAGCGCTCGACCTGCTTGAAAACGCGCCGGGTCCGATGACCACTTGGGAGGCCGGCTATAGCTGGGGCAACGGCGAGGACTGGAAGCGTCTCGTGTTCACCCCCCAACAGCCGTGGCAAGACGAAGAAACCGCGGCCAAATGGAAGGCCCGGAAAGAAGAATACCGGCGTCTGAAAGAAGAAGGGAAAGTCTGATGGGCGATGACGCCGCCAGGGAAGTTATCGTTTATACGTCGCCTTTCTGCGCTCCCTGCGAAGCGCTCAAGAAGTTTCTGAGCGCCCGGAACGTCGACTACAAAGTGCGTGACCTTCTCATGGAGGAAGACGCCCAGGACCGGTTGGACGAAGCAGGTATTCGCTCGACACCGGCGCTTGAGATCGACGGCCGGCTTTATGCGGGCGAGGCGCTGAATCCGGAGAATGTGAAAGACCTGTTGAACCTATAGATCGCACGACCGCCGCCGCCTTGGTCGTGCGCCGTGCCATCAATCCCTGATCTTAATCGGCCGCCGCGCCGACCGGCTCCACGAGTTCCACCTGCACGAAGTTGGTGTTGTAGGTCATCGCGCCGGCGGGCGAGGTGGTATCGGCAGTCAACGCGTTGGCGCAGCCCTCTGTGTCGGTGCCGTCGGGGCCTGGAGTGAACCAGGCGCCTTCCTTCATCGACACCACGCCTGGGGCGATGTCGTCGGTCACCCGAGCTGGAAGTAGAGTGGCGCCGTGGGCGCTGAACACCCGCACGCGGTCACCGTCCCCGATGCCGCGGCTAGCGGCATCGTCCGGGTGAATCCATAAATCGTCGCGATCGACCTTGGCCAGCTTAGGCTGGTTGCCATGGATTGAGTGGGTGCGGGCCCGAGACTTTGAGCTGCAGACCTGGAGCGGGTAGAGCGAATCCGGGGCGATTTCGGCATGCGGCACCCAGGTCGGGACGGCTGAAATCTTGCCCAGGCCGTACGGATTCGGGTTCTTGCCAAGCGCTGTCGAATAAACCTCGATCTTGCCCGATGGCGTCGAGAACCTGTGATTTTCTGGATCGCCGATCTGCGCGGCGAAGGCGACCGCATCCTTGGGCTTGGGTAGCCGCGCCACGCCCTGCTCCTTGAAGGTGTCGAAATCGTCGATCACGCCCTTTGTGAAGTCGCGCAACCACTCCTCCTCAGTCTGCAGGTTGTAACCATTGATGCCGACCCGCTGGGCCAAGTCGGTCAGAATGTCGAGGTCGTCGCGGCACTCATACATCGGCGCGATCGCCTGTCGCATGTAAATGGCGTAATGACCCGCACCCGCCCAAGGCATGTGCACATCGTTGCGCTCCCAGAAGGTAGTGGCCGGCAGCACAATGTCGGCGTGCCGGACAGTGGGCGTGAGAAAATGGTCTTGGCCAACGATGAACTCGACATTGTCCAAGGCTGCCGCCATTTTGGTCGCGTTCGAGGACTGGTTGAACAAATCGCCGCCGGCGGCATAGATCAGCTTGATGTCGGCCGGGTAGCCGCCCGCCTTGCCGCGCATAAGCCAATCGGCCAGCAGACCGGTCGGCGCCTTGGAATCGACCGGATTTTTGCCGGCTGGTAGGGAGCCGATGCCTAGGCGGCCTGTGGCGCCGTTGCTTACACCCGAGTTACCACCGGCGATGCCGATGTTACCGGTGATCGCGGCCAGCGCGTAGGCTGCGCGGTGGAACTGCTCGCCGTGGAGGGTGCGCCCAGGGCTATAGCCCCCCTGGATGGCGGCGGGCTTGTTCGTGGCGAACTCGACCGCCAGGCGCCGGATCGTTGCGGCCGGGATGCCGGAGATCGGCTCGGACCACTCCGGCGTCTTCACGATGCCGTCGGCCTCGCCCATCAGGTAGGCGCGGTAGGATGAACCCGCGGGCGCGCCGTCCGGTAGGGTCGTCTCGTCGAAGCCCTGGACGTGGCGGTCGCAATAGGCCTGGTCGTGCAGCCCTTCGGCTACGATCACCTGGGCCATGGCGATCAGCGCTGCGGCATCCGTGGACGGCCGGATGAAGACGTGCTCGTCGGCCAGCTGCTTGCTGGTACGGTGGCGCCGGGGGTCAACGCAGACGATGCGAGTACCGTTGTCCTTGGCGTGTTTAAGGTAGGCCATGGTGCCGGTGCCGAAGGTGCCGTCACCGGGCGACCAGCCCCACATCAGGATCAATTTTGAGTTGGCGTAGTCGGTCGGCTCGCGCCCGGCCGCCTTGTAGTTCACTTTCGGCCCAAAGGTGTTGCGGATGGCGAAGACCTCAGCCTCGCATGACATGTTCGACCAGACGTCACTGCAGCCGCCGAACATGTGCAGGAAGCGCTTGACCGCAGCCCGGCTGTGCAGCGCCGAGGTGTTGCCGGACCGCGAGCCGTCGAAAATGGCGGCGTTGCCGTGCTGCTCCCGCACGCGAATCAACTCCTGCGCCACGGTGTCGAGCGCCTCATCCCAAGAAATCCGTTCGAACTGGCCGGAACCGCGCGGGCCGGTGCGCAGCATCGGAAATTTCAGCCGGTCCGGATGGTAGAGGCGCTCGATCTGGCCAACGCCCCGCGCGCAGGCCGGCAGCGGCGGATGGTCCGGGTTCCAGCGCCGTGTATCCGTGGAAATCCGGGTGACCTTGCCGTCTATGACATGGGCGTTGACGACGCAGCGGCCGCCGCAGTTGTGGCCGCAAGTACTCGTCACCACCGTCTCGCCCGGCTTTGCCGTGGGCCGAGGCGCCTCATAGATTGTCGTCATCGACATTCCGGATCATCCCCATCTGCGATCGTCATGGCCGGCCGTTTTGCCTACCTGGGTCGTTTTGTCCTGATCAGCTCCCACGTTGCCACATTGTACATGGTACATCCAATGGTCGCACGTCGGTTAAACATTGTCCGCTTTGGGTCAAAAGCAGAAGTCGAGTGCGTCCGTCGGAATTTCCGCTCTTGGGGGAAGACCGGACGTCGCTCAGTAACGCCGGAATGTCTGCTTCCAGCCATGAGCGGAAATCAGTACAAAGACCAATTGGGCCTTGCGGCTTCGTCTTTCACCAACGGTTGCCGCAGCACTGTCTTCCAATCGGCGACCATGTTCGGCTTTCGACAAGACGGCCGGATCAATCCCGCTTCAGCGCGTGGCGGGGGTCTTCGAGTAGCCAGAAGAGGACGTTGTCGCGGAACGTGGGATTTTTGGTGAGGTCG
>CAYYBI010000591.1:0-12338 GCA_964469835.1 uncultured Rhodospirillaceae bacterium | reverse complement strand
ACTGCGTGCCGTTATTGGCCAGCAGGTTGCCCATGCCGTAGGCGCCCATATTGTCGGGTATGCGCGCACCGGAGGATTCACCGAGAAAGACCAGCGGCAGGCCGCGCTCGGTCGCGGTCCGCTGCATCTGCCCGATCTTCTTCATGTTCGTGGCCGCCGACGAGGCGCCCTTTACCGTGAAATCATTGGCGACGACGACCGCATCGCGGCCGTCGATCATCCCGTAACCAGCAAGCTTACCGTCACCGGGCGTCGTCTCGCGGTCGGCCGGAACAGCGGATTTCGCGAACAGGCCGGATTCCAGAAAGCTGCCCTTGTCGAGCAGGTAATCGATCCGCTCGCGCGCATTCAGCAGCCCGGCGTTTCGGCGGCGTTGGAGCTTCTCCGGCCCGCCCATGCCGAGCGCGGTCTCCTGCCGTGCCGCAAATTCCTCGTCGAGTTCCTTGTATCCCATGCCAATCGCCCCTGCCCTGTGGCAGACCAGTTTTCCAATCCGGCAAGCGGCACGACCCGGCGTCGCGCGCGGAGTCCCAAACTGCGGGATCGTTGCCTGCCCTGTTTGTCCGGTATCGAACCAATGATGCCCGCTGGGGCGCGTGGCGTTCGCCCGCGCCCCAGCCGCGCGCCGGGACTCTGGCGAGGACGCAAGAGGTTGTCAACTCGGCCACGAAGACGGGAAACCGGCCGCTTTGACGGGGCATTCCTCTTGCCGACGATCGACACCACCCTGTATATGCCTCGGCTATGGCGCCACCTCTGCTCCATCTGCGAGACATCCATATCACTTTCGGCGGCACGCCGCTGCTCGAAGGGGCGGAGTTGTCTGTGTCCGAACGGGACCGGCTCTGTCTGGTAGGGCGCAACGGCTCGGGCAAATCGACACTGCTCAAGATCGCCGCCGGGCATATCGAACCCGATTCCGGGGAGGTCTTCGTTCAGCCCGGTTCTACCATCCGCTATCTGTCGCAGGAGCCGGATTTTACCGGATTTTCAACGACGCTCGCCTATGTGGAATCGGGTCTCGGGCCGGACGGCAACACTCACCGGGCGCAATCGCTGTTGGGGCAACTCGGCCTCGACGGAACGGAAGACTTATCCCGGCTGTCGGGCGGCGAAGCGCGGCGCACGGCACTCGCCCGCACCCTGGCGCCGGCACCGGATATCTTGCTTTTGGACGAACCCACCAACCACCTGGACCTGCCCGCGATCGAATGGCTGGAGGACGAATTGCAATCCAGTAGCGCCGCCCTGGTGCTGATAAGCCATGACCGACGTTTCCTGGAGACGCTTTCGCGGACGACCGTCTGGCTGTCGGCGGGCACGACCCGGCGTCTGAACGACGGCTTCAGCGCCTTTGAGGAATGGCGCGACGGCATCATCGAACAGGAAGCGGTTGAACAGCACAAGCTCGACCGCAAGATCGCCGCCGAAACCGAATGGCTACGCCAGGGTGTGAAAGCACGCCGTAAACGCAACCAGGGCCGCTTGCGTGCGCTTTACCAGTTGCGTGCCGAGCGGCGGTCGCAGCGGCAGGCCGTCGGCACGGTCGATATGAGCTTGAGCCAGGCGGCGCAGTCCGGCCGGCGGGCAATCGAAGCGGAGAACGTATCCAAATTATTTGGCGGAAAGGCGATCGTCCGGGACTTCTCCATTCGCATCCGGCGCGGCGACCGGCTGGGCATCGTCGGCCCCAACGGCGCCGGCAAGACGACCCTGCTGAATCTGCTGACCGGTGCATTGTACCCCGACGCCGGCGCGGTTCGACACGGCACGAACCTCGATATGGTAACCATCGATCAAAGACGGGAGAGCCTGGATCCGTCCACACGGCTGGCCGATGCGCTGACCGGCGGCACCGGCGACACCGTTTCGGTCGGCGGGAAAACCAAGCATGTCATCGGCTATATGAAAGACTTTCTGTTTTCGCCGGAACAGGCCCGCACACAGATCGGGGCGTTGTCGGGCGGCGAACGCGGCCGGCTCATGCTGGCGCGCGCCCTCTCCCAACCGTCGAACCTGCTCGTGCTGGACGAACCGACCAACGACCTCGATATCGAGACACTCGACTTGCTGCAGGAGATGCTCGCCGATCATCCCGGCACCGTGCTGCTGGTCAGTCATGACCGGGATTTCCTCGATCGTGTCGTGACTTCATTGATCGCATTCGAAGGTGATGGCCGATGGGTAGAATATGCCGGCGGCTACACGGACATGCTGGCGCAGCGCGGCGGTAAGCTTGAGGAGCCTGTTGCCGCCAAGCCGCGAAGCCGGAAATCCACGGCAAAACGGGCTCGCGCGGATACCCCGGCGGCAAAGCGCAAGCTTTCCTTCAAGGATCAACATGCGCTCCAAACCCTGCCTGCCCGCATCGAGGCGCTTGAAGCAAGCGTCGCGGCGCAGCGGGCTTTGCTCGCCGATCCGGAACTATTCGCCCGCGATCCCGACACTTTCAAGTCGGCGGCGACCGATCTCGAACACGCCGAGGCCGCGCTGGCGGAGGCGGAAGAGCAATGGCTCGCGCTTGAAATGGCGAGAGAAGAGTTGGAGAGCGGCGCGCAATAAACCGCGCTAGGGCCTGGCGCCAGCCTTCTCTAGGATACGGGCCTGCGCGTCATGGCCGCGCTGGCGGGCCAGAGTGAGCGGTCGCACGCCGGTTGCGTCGGCAAGATTCGCGTCCGCTCCCGCATCGACCAGCGCGCGCAGGGTCGCCACATGATTTGGCCCGCCGTCGCCCAACACGATCGCTTCGATAAGCGCCGTCCAGCCCAGATTGTTGACGTGGTCGAGCGGCGCCTTGGCCGCGATCAACGCGCGTACCACCGCCGCATGGCCGAGATGTGCCGCCGCGATGAGCGCCGTGCCTTCATACGGACTCGTTATCAGCCGGGCATCCGCGCCCGATGCGATGGCGAGCTGCACCATGGCGAGATCGTTCAGCACCGAAGCGATAGTCAGAACGTCATAGCTTTCAACATCTAATGCATTCACATCGGCGCCGGCCTTCATCAAGAGATCGGCCGCCTTTAGATCGCGCCGGTGCGCCGCCACTATGAGCGCGGTACGGCCATGGCCGTCGAGGGCGTTAAGGTCGGCCTTGGCGGCGATAAACCGCCGTAACGCCGCAATGTCGCCCCGGGCGACCGCGGCGTGAAGGCCCTGGTATTTGTTCCGTTCTTCCATGCTCGGCGCCGTCTGCGCCAGCCGTACCGCCGGCGCGGCATGCGGCAGCGTATCGCCACCCCCCTCCGCGACCGGATGCGCCGTTGCGTCCCAGGCGAGTGCGGCAATCAACGCCGTCGCGGCGAATTTGCCAAATGTGAATCGCGTTTTCGACATGACCTCGACGATGCTGCCATTGAATTGATCGATCCCGCAATCATCGCTAGCATGATTTGAGCTTCGCTGGACGCACGCATTCAACTATTGCCGGGGTTTCACCATGTCCATCAAAGTCATTCCTGCAAAGGCGGCGGTCGGCGCCGAAATTCAGGGTGTGGACCTGTCGCAGGGCTTGGAAGCGAACGTCTTCGATGCGATCGATGCCGCTTTCAATCAACACGGCGTCGTCTTCTTTCGCGGACAAAATTTGGCGCCCGAACAACTGCTCGCGTTCACCCGCCGGTTCGGCGATCTGCACTTGAACATTTTCGGCGAGACGCTCGGTCTGCCCGACCATCCCGGTATCGTTTTAATCTCGAATGTCGAGGAAAACGGCCGCGAGATCGGCGTTAAAGGCGCCGGCAACAACTGGCACAGCGATATGTGCTACACGGCGAAACCGCCACGCGGCACGATCCTACATGCGCACGAGGTGCCGGAACAGCACGGACTGCCGCTCGGCGACACCTGTTTCGCCGCCACCCACGCCGCCTATGACGCGCTGCCCGATTCCATGAAACGCCGGCTCGATGGGCTTAAGGCGGTGTTTAGCTTTGCGGGGCGCAAACGCCTCAATTCGATCACCCAGGAACAGATCGAGACGTTCCCGGACGTCACGCATCCGATCGTCCGAACTCACCCATATACCGGCCGTAAATGCCTGTATGTCATGCGGGACGATTGCACGGAAATCCCCGGATTGAGCGATGAAGAGGCGCAGTTGCTGATTGCGGCGCTGGCGGACCACATTATCCGACCCGAATTCATTTATCGCCACCGGTGGCGGGCCGGCGACGTCCTGATTTGGGATAATTGCACGGTTCAGCACAAGGCAATCCAGGATTACGCCCTGCCGCTGCGCCGCCTGATGCATCGCACCACATTCGCGGCCGAAGCCGCTCCGGCTTGAAATCGGCGCTACGGGCGACCCGATTGCCGCACAATGTATTTGTGGACCGTTCGCCGCGATCTTAGTAGGTTGTTAGTACAGTAAGCTCAAAATGGGCTTTTACGGCCGATTACGGTCGAAGCAAGCTTGCCATCACCGGCGCTCCTGGGTCCGCGTGTGTCGATGGCATTCTCAACTATCAAATCTGATCCTAAACCGGTCCCGCCGATGCGTGGGCTCGGGCAGCCATGCCGGGAATCCGCGCATCCGCTGATCGTCGTTCTTGTCGCCGATCTGACGCTGATGACATCGCGTTCCCGGTCAACACACAAAGGAGAGAACGACCATGAAAAATATGATCTGGGGAGTGATCCTCGGTGCCGTGGGAATGCTAGCACTGGTCTTCTTCACCGGATTCGCGGTGACGGGCAACAGCGCGGAGGCGCGCGCAGAGAAGCGCTCGCACGAGGCGGTGGTCGATCAGTTGGCCAAAATCTGCGTCGCTCAATTCAAACTGAGCGCCGATACAAAGCAGGGAATTATGGATCTCCAAAACCAGAGCAAATGGACACGTGGAGAACATGTTAAAGAAAAAGGCTGGGCGAAAATACTTGGCGCCGAAACGCCCGACGAAGATGTCCTCAAGGCTTGCGGGGACATGATCGCCGAACTCAGCTAAGACCAGCACGGACGCGGAGTGTGGGCACAGGCCAACGAATGTCTTGCCCGCCTGCGCCGCCTGCCGTGAGTGTGCTGCGGTGATTCGCGCATACAGAATAATAGATTTCCCGTATATAAGCCGTCACGCGAGACCACAGAGGAAAACCGGGGCGGGAAACCCTCCGGACAATCGCGATGACCGAATTCGAAGTGCGTCTGGCCGATGGCACGGTCCTCGCCGTACCTGCATCCCTGGACTCGATCACGACGTATGTCCTGCTGGAGCAGGAAAGCTGGTTCGAAAAAGAAACAAACCTGCTATCCCGAATGTTGCGGCCCGGCATGACGGCGATAGACATCGGTGCGAATCTGGGTGTTTACAGCCTGCCGATGGCCCGTTTGGTGGCGCCGCACGGCCGGGTTATCGCCTATGAACCTGCCCGGGAAACATGCCGCCTTCTGCAACGCAGCCGCACGCTGAACGAAGCATCCGACCTGGAGATCGTCACCGCCGCCTTGTCCGACAAGGAAGGCCGGGCCCGGTTGGCGGCGGGCAGCTCCAGCGAGCTCAATGTGTTGAGCCGCTCGGACGCGGACCATGGAGAGACCGTTGAGGTCACCACCCTGGATATCGAGGACGCGAAGCGGACCTGGGACCAGCCCGATTTCATCAAGATCGATGCGGAAGGCGAGGAAGGACGCATTCTGTCCGGCGGCGCAAACTTTTTTGCCCGCCATTCGCCGCTGGTGATGTTCGAGGTGAAAGCCGGTTCGATGGTCAACACGGGACTGCAAAACGACTTCGCCGAAATGGGCTACGCAGTCTACCGCCAGCTTGGGGAATCTCCGGTCCTTGTTCCCGTCGACCCGGCCGCATCCCTGGACGGGTTCGAACTCAACCTGTTCGCAGCAAAACCCGACCGGACGGCGCGGTTGGCGAAGGAGAACCTCTTGGCGCTGTCGATACCCGAATGGCCGGCGCCAACCGACGCACGGCAAACCGCGTGGGACTGTTTCAACGCCCGGCCCTTCGCCGGCGCTTTTAGTAACATCGCCCCCGGCCCCGGTGGGTTGGACCCTGCGTACGCCGATGCGCTGGCCGCCTTTGCATACTGGCAAGATGCTCAAGCGCCGTTGCCGGTACGTTGCGCGGCATTGCAGGCGTCCTTTCGACTATTGGCCGACCTATGCCAAGCCGAACCGACTTCCGCCCGGCAATCGACATTCGCGCGCGTTGCCTGGGAAGCCGGTGAACGGGGCGCCTGTGTGACCGCACTGCAGGCCTTCTTTGCCGAAGCCGGCACACGATCCTTTGCGCTTACCGAACCCTTTTGGCCGGCCTGTCCGCGGTATGACGGGCTCGATCCGGGCAACCGCCCAATGGATTGGTTTCTGTCTGCCGCGATGGAGCAGCTTGAGCGTGCCCGGGCACATTCCACCTTATTCGGCGGCGGGAGTCCGGCCTTGAATTGGCTGTGTGACCGGCCCTTCGCATCGGCCGAAATGGAACGGCGACGGGTCCTGCTCGCCGCGAAAGCCGGCAAAAACCCGATCGTGCCCGGCCGCCTGTGCCATTCCGCCGCCGATCACCTAAATGCCGCACTCTGGTGCTCCGGGAAAATCCCCGGTACCCGCGTCCCGGGCTAATCGCCGCGACCGGTCAGCAGATCCGGCCGTCCGCCTCGTCCGCAAGGCCGAGTAGATAGTCGCCGTAGCCGGAATTCGTCAGGGGTGCGGCCAGCGCGCGCAGGTGCGCCTTGTCGATCCAGCCGTTGCGCCAGGCGATTTCCTCGATGCAGGCGATCATCTGGCCCTGCCGGCGCTCTATCGTGGCGATGTAATTCGATGCGTCGAGCAGCGAATCGAAAGTCCCCGTATCGAGCCAGGCGTTGCCCCGGCCCAGCAATTCCACCGACAAATCGCCGCGCGCCAGATAGGCCTTGAGAACATCGATGATTTCGAGTTCGCCGCGCGCCGACGGTGCGAGGTGCGAGGCCATCTCCACCACGTCGCGGTCGAAGAAATACAACCCGGTCACCGCCAGATTCGATCGCGAATGCCGGGGCTTTTCCGAAAGCGATGCCGCCTGTCCGCGCCCATCCAATTCAACGACGCCGTAGCGCTGCGGCTCGGTCACCCGATAGGCGAAGGCCGTGGCGCCGACGGCGCGGACCGAAATACCACGCAGGCTGTCGCTCAACCCCTGCCCATAGAAAATATTATCCCCCAGAATCAGCGCAACCGGCTCATCTCCGATGAAATCGGCGCCGATCTGGAAAGCCTGGGGAATGCCGTCCGGCTGCTCCTGCGCGCGGTACGAAAACGACATGCCGACCATCGATCCATCGCCGAGGATTTGCTCGAACCGCGGCAGATCCTCCGGCGTCGCGATGAACAGCACTTCGCGAATGCCAGCCAGCATCAGCACCGAAAGCGGATAGTAGACCAACGGCTTGTTGTAGACCGGCAGCAATTGCTTGCTGAGACCCCGCGTCATCGGATAGAGGCGGGTGCCTGCGCCCCCGGCCAATACGATCCCCCGCCGTGTCATTGCATGTCCTTCCGGTTCCCTCGCGAGTGGCCGTCATGCGAGCACCACCAGCGCGTCGGCGGCGATCACCCCTTGCCCGTCCGCGCCGACGAACAGCGGGTTGATATCCAGTTCGGCGATCCGGTCGCGGCCGTCCCATGCCAGGCGCGAGACCGCCGCCAACACGTCCGCCAGCGCAGCAGTATCGAGCGACGCGCCGCCGCGAACCCCGTCGAACAGCGCGCGCCCACGCAATTCGTCAAGCATTTCCCGTGCCACTTTCGCGTCGAACGGGGCGACCCTGTAGGTTACGTCGCGCAACACCTCGGCAAAGACGCCACCCAGACCAACCGCCACGGTCGGGCCAAATACATCGTCGTTGATGACACCGATCAGGCATTCCTGGCCCGTCACCATTTCGGAGACCAGCACGCCTTCGATACGGGCGTCCGGCACCGCGTTCCGGGCGTTATCCAGAATTTCCGCGGCCGCCTCTGCCAGCGCCGGACCGTCCGCTATATTCAGCCGCACACCGCCGATATCGGTTTTGTGGGCAATATCCGGCGACAGAATCTTCGCCACTAAAGGGAATGTCAGTCCATTGACGGCGGCCGCAATAGTGCCGTCCAGCGGGATTATGCGATCCTCCGTGACCGGAATTCCATAGGCCCGCAACAGCGCCTTACCCGCCTGTTCATCCAATGCGCCGCTGCCCGGCGGCAATTCATGCCCAATCACCGGCGCTGAATTCCCCGTATCGGCCGCCAACCGCTCCCGCGACATGGCGAAACGGTGCAGCGCGACGCTTGCATCGGCAGCCCGCACCGGCGTCGGAATGATCGGAATGTCCGCCGATTCCAGCAACCGATAGGCAGCCTCCGCGTTGCGGCGGCGCGCCGACCAGGCGACGGTGACCGGCTTGTCGGTCTTGGCCGCCGCGTCGACGATGGCCCCGCTCACCGCTTCGGCCGTGGCGCCGCTGACCGACGCCATCAAAACGCAAAGCTGATCGACCGACGGGTCGCCCAACACGACATCGACCGCATCGGTGAAATTTTCCACCTCGTTGAACAGGTTCGCTGTCACATCAACCGGGTTTTGGACCGATCCAAAGACCGGCACGACGCAGCGCAGCGCGTCGGTCGTCGCATCCGACAGATCGGGCAATTGCAACCCTCCGGCGACCGCACGATCGGCGAAGGCGATGCCCGATCCACCGGTGATCGTAATGACGGCAACACCATTGCCCTTGGGCAAACGGCCGGCGCCGAACACGGCAAAGCAATCGCGCAAGGCCTCCACGTCGGTCACTTCGAGTATGCCGGACTGACGGAACGCCGCCTGATAGATATCGTAACTGCCGGTCATATTGGCGGTATGCGACGCGGCGGCGCGCGCACCGGTTTCACTGTTGCCGATCTTCCAGATGATGACCGGTTTGCCGCACGCGGCGCCCTTTCGGCCCGCCGCCTGCAGCGCGCGGCCGTCCGACACGCCCTCGACCATGGCGAAGGCGACCTTGGTGCCCGGATCGTCGATGAAGGCGTCGAGCAGTTCCGGTGTCGTGATGTCGGTTTCGTTGCCGCTGGACACGAGATAGCGGAAGCCGATGCCGCTTTCCTCGCACAGCAATGCGATGGTGAACCCAAACCCGCCACTCTGAAACGCCATCGAGACCGGTCCCGCCGCCATATCCGGCTCGTTGGCGATCGCGCCGAAGGTAGCGTAGAGACGGTCGGACAGGTTCAACACGCCCTGGCAGTTCGGGCCGACGATGCGGATGCCGGTTTCTTCGACCGCCCGGCGCACGTCATCCTCGAGCGCGGCGCCATCATCCCCGCTTTCCCGGTAACCGCCGCTCAGTACCACGGCGAAAGGAATTTGCTTGGCGGCACAAGCGCGCAACGCGCCCGCGGTGGCGCGCGCCGGAACCGCGATGACCGCAAGATCGCACGCACCATCGATCTCGCTCACATCGTCATAACAGGGCAACCCGGCGATCGCGTCGTATTTGGGATTGACCGGATAAATCCGGCCTTTGAAACCGAACTCCGACAGCGCCTTGACCGGCGCGCCGCCGATCCGTACCGGATTGGTCGACGCGCCGATAATGGCGACGCCGCGCGGGTGGAACAGCTTTTCGAGTGTCGCCATATTGAAAGCCTAAACCGGCACGGAGCCGATGCTGAGTCCGCCGCAGACATGCAAGAGCTGGCCGGTGACGAACCCCGCATCTTCCGACACGAAGAAATTGACCGCGGCGGCAATATCCGCCGGCATGCCCAGTTTTTGCATCGGCGTGGACTGTGCAATCGCATTGTATTTGTCCGTGCCGGGCGGATGATTGCGCAGAAACAATGCGGTTTCGATCGGTCCCGGCGCAATGGCGTTGACGGTAATGCCCTGTTCGGCAAGCTCCATCGCCCAGACCCGGGTAAATCCGACCAGCCCCGCCTTGGCCGCGGCATAGGCGGTCCGTTCGGTCTTGCCGAGGATCGCCCGGCTGCTGATGTTGACGATGCGGCCAAAATTTCGCGCACGCATGCCCGGCAAACACGCCTGCGCACAGATAAGCGCACCCGTCAGATTGACGGCGATCTGCCTATCGAATTCCGGCAAAGTAGTTTCCCAAACCGGTTGCGGAATTGAATAGCCGGCATTGTTCACCAAGGTATCGATCGGATATTT
The DNA here is from genome assembly GCA_964469835.1 of uncultured Rhodospirillaceae bacterium. GTDB lineage: Bacteria > Pseudomonadota > Alphaproteobacteria > UBA8366 > UBA8366 > JAOTYV01. Next base: position 2,193 of record CAYYBI010000591.1, on the reverse strand, counting down.
GGCTGCCAGATCACCGAGCGCCTCGATCGCCGCATCGGTGTCCTCCAGATCGACCTTGTGATATTCGCCCGGGAAAGTCGTCTCCGGGTCGCTGCGCGCAATGCCGATCACGGTATGCCCTTCAGCAGCGAGTCGCTCCGAGACGCTCAATCCGATACCCTTGCTCGCGCCCGTGATCAGACTGACCCGCGCCATGATAATCTCCTCTGCCGGATAACGATTCCCGGCGAACTATATCGGGCAAGCGTTTGCTTGGCGAACGGCCGGCCCACTGGCCACACCGTCGCAATCCGGTTTATCTGTTAACGAACATCAAGAATCGAACAATCCAAGGAGCGCCGCAGTGGCCGATTCAGACTTTCCCGTGGTTTTCGGCATTTGCCTGGATGCCGAGGCCATCTGGTTCAACAAGATCGGCCCGGACGAGAAGCGCCCGGTCATGCTGTCGAACGGCGCCTATGCGATCCGCGAAGGCCTGGCCCCGCTGCTCGACCTGCTCGACGCCCATGCCATCAAGGCGACGTTCTTCATTCCCGGCGTGACCGTCGACCGCTATCCGGAAGCGGTCCAAACCATTGCCGTCAAGGGGCACGAGCTGGCCAGCCACACCTACGGCCATATGACCGCGCTCGGCATGACGAAGGAACAGGAGTCGAAAGACCTGAACGCCGGGATCGATGCGCTGGAGCGGGTTGCCGGCACACGGCCGACCGTGTGGCGCTCCGCCTCCTGGGAGTTTTCCGACCACACGCTCGACCTATTGATCGAGGCCGGCGTGACCGTGTCGGCGAATTATCACGATACCTGCCGCCCCTACCGGCATGAACGCGACGGCAAGTCCCTGCCGATCGTCGAATTGCCCGTGCAATGGTATCTCGCCGACGCGCCCTACTTCCTGTATGACGGCGCGCTGCCCGGACGCATGCCGAGGCCAGCCTCAGCCGCCTATGAGATCTGGAGCGAGGAGTTCACGGGTCTCTACGAAGATCGCCCGGGCGCGTTCTATCACCAGACGCTGCACGTGCAATTGATCGGCCATGCCGGACGGCTGCGCATGCTCGACCGCTTCATACGGTTCATCAAGGACCATCCGCGTGCCCGCTTCATGACCTGCAGCGACCTCGCCGCAACGGTGGCCTGATCGCGCCGGCAGCGCATCAGCCCTATCGGAGGCCAACAAGTTGCCGCCGCTTCCTTGGCAGCCGCCCGGGCTTTGCGTAAGCTCCGAGCAATCCGCATGAACCGCCACCGTTCATGCATCGACAGATTTGGAAGGACCGACAAATGCGCTTAGTTGGAGGTTATGGATCACCCTATGTTCGACGCGTCGCCATTAGCCTGAACGCCTTGGACATGCCGTTCGAGTCGAATGCGGTTTCGGTGTTCGAAAATCCCGACGCCGTACAAAAGCATAACCCGCTTGTAAGGGTCCCCGCGCTCGTCCTGGACGACGGCGAGGAATTGGTCGAAAGCTATGCGATCCTCGACGCCCTCGACGAATTGGCGGGGCCGGAAAAACGCCTGACGCCGGCATCCGGCAAGGAACGGCGCCATGTCATGAAGATCACCGCCGTCGCCACGGGAAGCGCGGACAAAGCGGTTTGGTCCTATTATGAAATCCGCCACCGTCCCGAGGAGAAGGTCCATCAGCCCTGGATCGAACATAACGAAGGCCAAGTGCTCGGCGGACTGGATTACTTGAACGAATTGGCGAAGGCGGCAGGCGATACCGGCTGGCTGGCCGGCACCGACCGCATGAGCCAGGCAGACATCACCGCCACCGTTGCCTATTCATTCGCCAAGAAGGTACGGCCCAAACTCGGTCTCGCGGACAGGTTCCCGCACCTGGCAGCGTTTGCCGAGCGCTGCGAAGCTATGGACATTTTCAAGGCCGCGCCGTTACCCAAATAAACCACCGCTTCGATGGTCGGCAAGGCCGGGAGAATTTCGGCGGCGTAGCCTGACTAAAAAATTGCCCGGACGTTTCTATGGTCCACTACCCGCTCTCGACGATTACCCGCGACCTTCCCTCCACCGTTCCGTTCGTCGGACCCGAAGCCCAGGAGCGGGAGCGCGGCGCGCCGCTTCATCCCCGCGAACGGCACCAGGTGATCGACCGCGTCTGCCCGAATTTCGTCAACTTCTATGGCACCACCGAGGCCGGCGGAGGGACCGTCCGAATCCACGACCAGC
>CAYYBI010000590.1:0-4223 GCA_964469835.1 uncultured Rhodospirillaceae bacterium | reverse complement strand
GAACGTGAAGCGAAACCTATACCTTGCATTGGTCTGCATAGTTGATCCTGGTCAACATGCCCAAACGCTACGCGACCATCACCTCGGATGAGAAATTCGGTACACACAGGTGCGCGAACAGTTGCGGCTTTGTGCACGCCGAACGCTCGGCCTGCGACTTCTTTTGCGCCTTACAGGACCGAACGCGGATCTCTTATGCCGCTGTATCCAGCGACTTTTCCAAATCGAGAATGCGCAAGGTCGTCTTCACCACGGTATCGGGCGTGAGGCTGATCGAGTCGATACCCTGTTTTACAAGGAACTCCGCGACTTCCGGGTAGTCGGATGGGGCTTGTCCGCAAATGCCGGAATGGCGCCCATTGCGCTTCGCGCCGGCCACGGCGAGCCGCAGCATTTCTAGTACACCGGGATCCCGTTCATCGAAATCAAAAGCGACGATTTCCGAGTCCCTGTCGACGCCCAAATGGAGTTGGGTCAAGTCATTGGAGCCGATGGAAAAGCCGTCGAACAGCTCCGCAAAGGCGTCGATCAGGATGACATTATTGGGAATCTCACACATCACATAGATTTCCAGTCCGTTCTCGCCCCGTGCCAACCCATATTTCCTCATCTCATCGAGAACGCGCTTACCCTCGTCGACGCGCCGGCAGAACGGGATCATCAGCCGCATATTGGTGAGTCCCATATCGTCGCGCACGCGCTTCATCGCCTTGCATTCCAGACCAAACCCATCGGCGTAGGCGGGATGGGCGTAGCGCGCGGCGCCGCGAAACCCGATCATCGGGTTTGCCTCTACCGGCTCGAATGCCCGTCCGCCAATGAGCTGCGCATATTCATTGGTCTTGAAATCGGACAGCCGGACGATCACGGGTTTCGGCCAAAACGCGGCGGCGATGGTGCCGACGCCTTCCGACAGGCGTTCGATGAAGTAATCCGCTCCCGAGGCGTAATACCGAGTTAGCGTGTCAATTTTTTTTCGGTCATCCGGGTCGTCGATCCGATCCGGGTGGACCAGCGCCATCGGATGGACCTTGACGTATTCGCTGATGATGAACTCCATCCGTGCAAGCCCGACGCCGTCGTTCGGAATGAAGCTGGTCTTGAATGCGATCTCCGGGTTGCCGAGATTGACCATGATTTTCGTGCGGGGCCGCTCGATATTCGCCACATCGACCTCATTGACGGTAAACTTCAGGCTTCCGGCGTAGACATGCCCGGTGTCGCCCTCGGCGCAGGAAACGGTGATGGCCTCGCCGTCTGCGAGCGTCTCGGTGGCGTCATTCGTTCCGACGACCGCTGGAATACCGAGCTCGCGGGCGACGATCGCAGCGTGACAGGTCCGGCCGCCGCGGTTGGTCACGATCGCCGCCGCGGTTTTCATCACCGGCTCCCAATCCGGCGCCGTTGTATCGGAGACCAGGACCGCACCGGGGGGAAATGCGGCCAAATCGGTGGTGTCGTGGACCAGCCGAACGGGTCCGGCGGCGATTTTCGCCCCCACGGCACGCCCGGTGGCGCGCACTACGCCCTTTTCCTCCAGCACGTAGTCCCGAAGCACGCTTGAATCGCTCTGCGATGTGACCGTTTCGGGCCGGGCCTGCAGGATATAGAGTTTGCCGTCCTCTCCATCCTTGGCCCATTCGATGTCCATCGGTGTCGACCTGCCCGATCGGGCGGAATAGTGTCGCTCGATTTCGATCGCATACCCGGCGAGTTCGAGGGCCTCTGCGTCCGTGATACAGTACCGGTCTCTGTCGGCGCGCGGCGTCGGCAGGTTGCGAACGGGCTCACGGGTCCGTCCTGGCGCATAGACCATTCTGATTTTCTTTGACCCCAGCGACCGGCGGAGGACCGCGCGGTGGCCCTGTTCGTATGTCGGTTTGTGAATGAGGAACTCGTCCGGGTCGACGGTTCCCTGCACGACGTTTTCGCCAAGTCCGTAAGCGGCGGTGATGAAGACGACGTCGCGAAAGCCCGACTCCGTGTCGAGTGTGAAAATGACGCCGCTCGTGGCGAGATCGGCGCGAACCATCTTCATGACGCCGACCGACAAGGCGACCTGCAAGTGGTCGAACCCTTGATCGAGGCGATAGTGAATGGCGCGGTCGGTGAACAGGCTGGCGATGCACCGCCGGACAGCCTCCAGCAACATCGTCTCGCCGCGAATATTCAAATAGGTATCCTGTTGGCCGGCGAAACTCGCGGTGGGCAGGTCCTCGGCGGTTGCCGAGCTGCGCACCGCCACGCTGATATCGCTGCCATATTGGCCCGCAAGCTTGGTGTAGGCGGCAAGGATCTGTTGTTCCAGATCCTCGGGGAGGCCGGCGCCATAGACAAGATCGCGCGCACCCCTTGCCCGGCGCGACAGGTCATCCACATCACGCGGATCTAGATCGTCGAGAATTTCCCGGAGCGCGCTTCGGCCACCGGCGCGGTCGAGGACGTCCCAATAGGCTTCCACCGTCGTCGCAAATCCGTTTGGCACCGGTACGCCATTCGGCGCCAGCTCCCGGAACATTTCTCCAAGGGAAGCATTCTTGCCGCCGACCAACGGGACATCGTCGATTGTCAACTCATCGAAGAAGCGAATGTAATCTCTTGCGCTGGCCATTGTCCGCCGCCTAACAAATTTGATTTGTGCGGCCAAAGTGGCGGCGCGCGGGTTCGGGCGACATGACCTGTATCAAGCCAATCCGGGGTAGTGTCAGAGAATCCGTTGTAGGCAAGGCGCGGACTCGATTCAGAGTGGAATTATCCCGATGAGCGCGTTGGCAAAAGTGATGGGCTTGGGCATGACGGCGGTCAGAGCGATCTTTGGCGACATTCCGTATTTTGACGAGCGTTTTGAATTTGCGATTCATATGGCTTTGTCAGAGTAAATCGACTTGAGCCTCTTGGCGCGGTTCCTTAGCCTCCGAGGATGCGCAGCCCCTTCCGTTATTTCAATAGCTCGCCCGAGGTCATCCGCCTCACGGTGATGATGTATGTCCGGTTATGGCTAGAAGCAGAAGTTTGCGCGGCTTCGGAATGAGTCCGCTCTGCTCCCAGGAGCGGACATTCGGCTACCCCCTCCGGCCTTCGCGAGCTAACGCTAGTTCCGACTCCCTAACCCAATCCAAATCTCGCCGTTCTCTAACGGAGCCGGAAAAATTCTGACAAGCACGACCCTGTGTCATTCTACCGTGTCGTCACACTGCGAGACCCCCGTCCTGACTCCTATACAAATGATGATGCCGCCTTTCTTTCCCGTGAATAGACCGGGCCCCTCTGAACTCCCCTCTTCCGGTTCCGTGTCCACCTCTTTATCGCCCCGCCACGTTCCGCAACCACCGAGCATTAGGCTGACGAAGAACACCAAAACAATGGTCGTCAGTAGTCGAAATCTGGTCATCAGCCCCCTTAGCCTTCGCGTGGCTACGTTAGTTCTCACTCTCTAGCACAGCCCAAATACTCGCCGCCCTCTCTAGTGGAACCCAAAAACTCGGGAGCCCGCTGTCGCACGGATTACGTCTGCTCCTGCCCCAAGAGCGGACATTCAAGCGACGGCACTCGACTTCCGGTTATGACCCATACCGGGCATTCCAAATGATCCTCCTCAGTGCCAGAAGGCGATGAGGGGCAGAACCTTCCAGCATGGTTCACTGGAATGCTTCAGCCCGTTGCTTGTTCCTATTCGCCTGCATGGCAGACCCGTGCTCGGCGGGCTGCATCACGTGTTCGAGCTTGCCGCCTGAAAGGCGGATGAGGTTTTTGCGCCCTCCACCCATTCAGGTTTGCCGGTGGCGTTCGGGCATGTTGACCAGGATCAACTATTCAGATCAATGTAAGGTATAGGTTTCGCTTCACGGTCCCAATTCCTCAGGAGATGGAAAAATGGGTGTCGAGCGAAGCAAGTCGAGCAAGAGAAAGCAGCGCCTTTTCAAGGGGGTGAAGCGGGCCGGTTGACGACACCGTGTAATGCTGAAATTCGACTCAATTCAATTCGACTACGAACCTTATCCGATCGGGATCTTTAAACCTGCGCTGGATGCTGCCTTTTACCAGGAGCTTGTGCGGACCTTCCCGGCCATCCGGTTCTTCAAGTACATGAGGTCGAAGGGCGAGAAGTACTCGCTGTCACAATACAACGAGCAGCGGAACTACTACAGTTTTCTACGACGCACACCGGCCTGGAAGCGGTTCCATAGCTATATCCATTCGCCGACCTTCATCACCGATACCTA
>CAYYBI010000589.1:0-14437 GCA_964469835.1 uncultured Rhodospirillaceae bacterium | reverse complement strand
CACCGGGGTCGACCTGTCGCAGCCCCTGAGTGACGCCGAATTCAGGACGATCGAACAGGCCTTTAATGCCCATTCGGTGATCTGCCTGCGCGATCAGCATATCGACGAGGAACAGTTCCTGGCCTTTTGCCGGCGGTTCGGCGAGGTCGAGATCAATTTCCTCACCCATTACGGCCATCCGCATCATCCGGAGATCATGCAGGTCTCCAACATCCAGGAAAACGGGAAGAATATCGGCCATGCGGATGCCGGTCGCGTTTGGCATTCCGATATGTCCTATATGGACACGCCGCCGCGGGCGACCATCCTGCATGCGCGCGAAGTACCCCATGATGAGGAACGCGGCATCATCGGCGATACCCTGTTCAGCAGCGCCGTTGCCGCCTATGACGATCTGCCGCAAGCGACCAAAGACCGGCTGGAAGGGCTGGTCGCAGTACACCGCGTTTCCGAGCGCCGCAAGAAGACCGGTACCGGCGCACAGGACAATAAGTACCGCGACGCGATGCCGGACGTTTTCCATCCGGTTGCCCGCACGCATCCCTTTACCGGCCGCAAGAGTATCTATGTCAGCGAGGGCGAGTGCGTCGGCATTCTGGACATGCCCGATGAAGAGGCAACGCCACTGTTGGCCGACCTCACCAAGCGTGTGATCGAAAAACGCTATCGATACCGGCACAAATGGCGCAAGGACGATGTGCTGATGTGGGATAACAGCGCGGTTCAGCACCTGGCAACCCACGACTACGAATGGCCCAAGCACCGCCGCATGATGCACCGGGTGACCGTCGGCGGCTCGACCACCTATTGAGGCAGCGGGAGACCGTGCTCAACGCCCGGCGGGTTTTTCCCGGGCCGCGGCCAACAACAATACCGCCAAAGCCGCGACCATGAATTGGGCGCTGAGCCACCAGCTTTGCCATAGGCTAAAGCTCAGTTGAGTGGTGATAAAGACGGAAACCAACGCCGCCGCGCCCGCCGCCCGCGCCACCGTGCCAGCAGATGAGCGGTGCAATCCGACCGCCAGCAGAAGCCAAATCACCCCGTATAATGCGAGGCCCGGAATTCCCAGTTCAAGACGGGCATGAAAGCTCGCATTGTGCGGATGCAATGGCAGCGCCTGAAAATACTTCTGCCTCGCATTTTTCCCGACCGACAGGATGTCTTGGTAGCGAACATCGACCAGGAGATTATCCCCGCCACCCGGAATGATGCGCGAGGTGTACAGGCCCCACCCCAAATAGGGCCGTTCCTCAATCCGGCTCTGCACGAATCGCCATATCGCCAAACGGTGAGCCAGCGATCTCGGCAGACCGGTCTTGGCGCTTCCAGCGCGCGCCGGCAGATCCAGCAACTCGATCAACGTTGGCGCCGAAATCGCGAGAAGCGGCAAAACGACCATCAGTCCAAGGGTGATGAACCGGGTCAGGCGCAGCGCTACGAGAAAGACCAGTGTGGCGCATACGAATGCCACAATCGCGGTATTTGCGCCGGTCGTCATAACCACACCACCGGCGAACGTCGCGATTCCAAAACTCCAGAACCATTTCTTTTCCGCCAAGAGCCATCCGGCGACCAACGGCAGCAGTGCCACGACAACGGAGCTGAACGGACTAAACGCCAAGGCGTAGGAATGCGCAGCGGCATTGTCGCGCCAGGACAAGCCGCCGTCGGTCGAAAACCAGACACGCCCCATAAGCGATAGTCCAAGCGCCACCAAAGCGCCCACGCCAAGACCGATGAAAATATACCGGCGGTCCGACGGTGAGAGGCGTGTCATTGCAGTGCAAAGCACCATTCCGGCGATGAACAGGCCGGCCAACCGGCCAACCCGCGATAGAGACAACGAAGCATCCAACGACCAAATTGACGAAAGAAGACCCCACACCAACAAGGCGCCGACCGCCGCGCCATAGGGCAACAAGACGCGCCAATCCACCGGGCGACGCCAGATCACGACCACCACGCTCAGCACCAATAGAAGAATTGCCAGCCCCTTGTTCGCCACCACCGCCACAACGGGAATCATAAAGGCGAGAACACCAGGCACCAGGCAATTAAACCGCAACCAAGCCGGCCGCAAGATCGCATCACTCAATGGACACCCCTAATGACGTCACGAGCCGAAGCACGACCGCTGCGACGGTTCTCGCAATGCAGCGGTAGCGACCAATACCCTACTGTCTATAGCTCGAATGAAGCTCAGACAGAATGGATTTTCGAGTCTGGAGGCTTCGGAAAACGATGTGGGCTTTCGCCCGGCGGGTCCCGAAAGAAGGCTTATTCCGCCGGGCCGCGCAAGCCGGTCATTATTTTGGTGATCTTCGCATCGGTTTCGCTATCAAGTTTTTCAAACTGCGCCGCAAGCTTATCGCCTTCGATTCGGACGGTCTTGGCGCGCCCTTGAAACTCAATCGTTTCATCGGAAAGTTCCAACACAAAATGAAAATCGAAATCGCGCATGCCGATCCGATTGATGTCGCGGACTTTGATCAGGAAGCCCTTCGAACTCCAGTTGATCACGTCGTACGGCCGGTCGTTTATGAATACGCGGGCATCCTGGCCCGAAACACGCAGCGCATCGCGACGGTCGATGCCACCCGACCAACTGCGCCTTTGCAGAACATCAACCAGTTGCCCGACCGCCGACGTCAAGGCTGCGAGTTTCTTGTCGCGGGTGGCGAGCTGATCTTGCAGAAGCCGTTGCGACGACAGCGCATCCGCGGCCTCGGCGCGTCCGGCGGCCATATCCTGCTTCGCATCAGTCGTATTTTGGGGGGATTCGGGCTCGATTTCCCGCTCGATCTCGGGGGCGACAGCCGGTTTCGGCGGCACCTCATCCTCGGTTACCGCTTGGTCAGGGACGCCTGCCTCCGCGCTGCGATCCTGTGCACCCGCGCCCGGCGACGCCGGTCCGAGTTCGCGCACGCGCTTGATCAGCGCCGTGACCAATGGGACAAGAGCCGGCGATTTGAAACCCTGCCGGGTGGTAACAAGGTCAAGCGCCTCGCCCAACAACAGCATTTCCCGCTGTGGGCCCGGTTCTCCCTCTAAATTTTCAAGACCGTCCGTCACACACATATCGGGCACCGGCCTTGCCGGCAGCCCGCCTCAACCACGAAATGCAAAATATACGGCGAACATCCACGCCGGCGACGTTACGATAACCGTAAAACACGCCAGCCGCGCCATGATGACGATCGACTCCGACCAGTGCATCCTCGTTCCTCCGCGATTCTTATTCCTTGTTTTTCAAACGTATAAGATACGAAAGGATGGGATCAAACATCCAATCGGGCAGTGGGCCTGCGAAGGCGGAGTAATCTGAATGGACGCGCCTGTTCGTGCTACCTCGCCGGCGCGGAATTTGCGCAAATGGATCGGAAATATGGCGTTGAGGCTCACATCACGTTTGCCGAGGAACTGCTCAACTCTTTACGCGTATACTCCGAGGGATGCCGCCAACCCGTCCCGGTATGCCGTTGCTCACTGCTGTCGAGTAATCCCGGCTCCACGCTGTCCGCCTGGACGGTCCGTTATGGCGAAGAGCCGTGATATCCGCCGTGTCGAGCCCGTAGACGCCGCTCGGCGCTTGCGCCTCCCGGGCCACGCCACCGAGAGACGCGACATGCACGCGGCGCGCACGCCGTCTCCACAGGATCGCGAGAGCCAGAGAACCGGCGACAAATCCCAACGACAGGGCAAGCACAACCCAAACCATTTTGCTACTCCCCAGCAAACCGTTTTTGTGTTTCTTGTCAGTATTCTCGTCGACCTGGAGGGGAAAGCAAAATAGCACCTCAGCACTACTCCCTTCGGATAGATGCTATTCGAAATGACACAGACGCCGGTCCGTTCAGGAACCCCACCTCGAGGCGCACCAGGCGCCGCTTACCATGCCGCGCAAATCCAACCCGATCTGATGAATTTGTGCTGCACACCCAAGCGATGGCAAAATCCGTCGCGGCGCATGGCGCGTGGTCCTGGTCTTCCGACCGCGGCCTGTCGACCCGGGCAAATCGCCACAACACGATGGGAACCTGGACATGGGAAAAGCAATGCACGACCTCGTTGCCGGGCCATCCGTCTGGCGTGGCGTCGATTTCGCCCAAAACGAAGGCTGGATCCATGTCCTGACCGGCGCCGAGCAAGCGGAATTGACCGAGGCAGTGGCCCACGTGAAATCCAAGCGGCAGCCATGCTACGAATTCGGCAAGGCCGATTTCCCGCTGCCACTCCTGGAAACCGCGATCGCAAGATTTCTCGACGAATTGGAGGACGGTCGCGGGTTCGTCCTTTTACGGGGGATACCGATTGCGAATCTGACGAACGAGGATCTCTACCTTTTATATTGGGGTCTTGGCGTGCACCTGGGAACACCGCTTACCCAAAACCGTAAGGGCGAAAAGATCGTCGAAATCGCGGATCGCGGCGTGCCTTACGGGAAGCAAGTACGCGGCTATACGACCGACGCCCAGCTCATGCCGCACAGCGACGCCGCTGACCTCGTATCCCTACTCTGCGTCCGCCCGGCCAAGACCGGCGGCGCGAGTTGCATCGCCAGCGGCATGACCATCTACAATGAGATAGCGCTGCACCATCCCGAATACCTTGATGTGCTCCACCGGGGCTTTCGCCATAACATGCGAGGCGAAGGCGCGTCCGGCGATCCCAACGAGGTGACCAACAATGTCATCCCCGTGTTCAGCTTCTTCGCCGGCAAGCTAAGCTGCCATTTCAACCGCCGCCTTATCGAGCAAGGAGCAGAGAAGACGGGGCATTCGTTGTCGGCGCTCGAAAAAGCCGCGATCGATCACGTGAACGCGCTAGCCATGTCTCCGGATATTCGCTTCGACATGGAATTCAGGACCGGCGATGTGCAGCTATTGAACAATCATGTGGTGCTACACGCGCGCCAGGCATTCAGGGATGATCCAGCGGCGCGACACGGGAGACGGTTGTTGCGGCTTTGGACCAACATGCCAAATGGGCGGCCGCTCGCACCGGAATACGCGGACAGAACCAACAACGGCCCGCGCGGCGGCATGCCGGTTGCCCCTGAAACAGATGAGCCGGAAAATTTCGGACGGTAGAAGCGTTTGCGTTTAACTTTAGAGTGTTAATCAGGTCTTCGCCGCCGGCAATTTATTAAAGACCGGAGACCTTACTGCAATTTTATTTGACATATTTTCAAATATTCTTGATCAATACTCATTGTTGCCTAAAATCCAACAACAATATAATAAGAAATCAAATTTCAGAATAAGTCGGTAGGTACACTCGTTCACCACACCAACTCCCACCCACAACCAAGCTGCTAGTGTGAAAGTCGTGAATCGGAAGTCCGCGATGCGAAACCTTGTTCTTATAATGCTGGTCGGTGTTTGGTTCCTCCAGCCTGTTTCCGCGGCAGAAAAAGCATCGCCTGAAGTCGCGAAGGAATTTATCCAGCGGCTCGGCGATCAAGCCGTAAAGCTTCTCGCCGATAAGGAACTTCCGCTGGCGGAGCGGGAAGCAAAAATTCGCGAACTCCTGCGCGGTAATTTCGATTTCAAGACGATCGGCCGATTCGTTCTAGGCAAGTCCTGGCGACGGGCGACATCGGATCAACGGGCGGACTATCTAACGCTCTTCAGCGAATTCGTTCTGCGCACCTATGCACGGCGAATCGGCGGGTATGCAAATGACGCGTTTAAAATCACGTCGGCAACACCGTTGGGACGCAGCGACGCCATCATCGTCACCGCCATAGCCCAACCCGTCGGGCCCGCGGTCCGAGCCGGTTGGCGCGTTCGAAACAATGGCGGAAGCGACTACAAAATTATCGATGTCATGGTCGAAAAAGTAAGCATGGCTGCGACACAACGTTCCGAATACGACGCGATCGTGCGGCAACGGGGCGTGGATGGCTTGATCGAATTGCTGCGCGCGAAGGTGGGCAGCTACTCGGCGCAACCTTCCTAACGCCACGATCGGGAGAAACGCAATGCCAAGTACGTACGACAAATGTCGGCAATGCCGGGCACGCCGTTTAATCGCGATCGTGATGCTTGGCGTAACCCTCGGGCTATTCCACCATCGGACCGGTTCGGCGGCCGACTTCGATGCTGGATGGCAGGCCTATCAGCAGGGCGATTTCCTGCGCGCCTTCAAAGAATGGCAGCCGCTGGCAGAAAATGGCGACAAACGCGCTCAATTCAACATTGGCGTCATGTACGACGAAGGTAAAGGATTGCGGCAGGATCGCAGCAAAGCGATCGATTGGTGGACCAAGGCCGCCAATCAAGGAGATCCGGAAGCGCAACACAATATTGGTCTCGCCTATCTGGCCGGAACTGGCGTACGCCAGAATTACGGTCAAGCCGTGTCTTGGCTCAGGAAGGCCGCGGACCAGGACTTGGCCCGGTCAAAATACGCCTTGGGACGTATGTACGACTACGGCTTTGGCGTCGAAAAGGACCACGATATCGCCGCGGAATGGGTTCGTAAGGCCGCTGAAGCCGGATTCGACAAGGCACAGTACAATTTGGCCAAGCGCTACCGCGACGGCCTCGGCATCCCCAAGGATTCCATAGCCGCCACAATATGGTTTCAGAAAGCGGCGAACCAGGGACATGCCCGCGCGCAACAACACCTCGCGTCGCGTTATTTGAGCGGCGATGGCATCGAAAAGGACCCGACCCAGGCATACATGTGGTTTATTCTTGCCGTCCGCGGCGGCAATAAGACCGCCCAAGAACAGAAAGACGCCGCCGCAGCGGAACTCACGCCGGCGGAACGCCTAAAAGCAGAACAGATGGCGAAAAATTGGCGCCCCCCCGGCCAAACGGGCAAGAACGGCTGACGCACGAAGCGGAAATTTCGCACCCGCGGGCGGGCCGGGTGCCCCGCGGTTAGCTCTTTACCACCGTCAGGATGCTGGTGGTTTCCTTGATAACGTTCAAGTGGTGACGCATGGCGAAGGCGAGATCTTGCTCGTTGATCGTGCCATTGGTGTGCTGCGTGCCCCAAGGTTCGTCAAGAACGATCTGCGTGCCAACGATTTCAAAATCAACATCGAGATAAAGCGCAAGCGGCGTATTGCCGATGCCTTTTTCCTGCCAGTCGCGGCAATTCGATTTCGACAGCAGCTGAAACGAATCGACGGTAACCGGCCGGACATGCGTTGGATCGGTCATATAATCATCATGATTGGGGTGTGGTACGGTAATCGTGATGCGCGCACCCGGCCGGCATACCCGATACAGTTCCTTGAGAATACCGAGATAAATCTCGTTTCGTTCGCCCAAATGTTCGAGCACGTGACGCATGACCACCTCGTCGACGGAATTTTCCTGCCAGGGCCAAGGTAACTGCTCCAAATCCGCAACGATATCGGGGGCGCACGCTTCAAATTTATCGACGTTGAGGTACCCCTCCAGTTTTCGCAACCCGCAGCCAAGATTCAAATTCATGACTTCTGGTCCCCTCACTCGAGCCTTGCCTGCGAGCATGGCGGCACAATCGCCAACCGCACGCCGGCGGCGGCCGCATTTTATTTCTCGCGAATGTCGATGCTCACTTCGACCATCATGCCCGGCCGGAGCTTCTGGTCCTCTTGCCTGATGGCGATCCGCACCGGCAAACGCTGCGTGATCTTGGTGAAATTTCCGCTGGGATTGGGTGTCGGCAGAAGCGCGTATTCGCTGGTCGTGGAATTGCCGATGGTCGCGATCGTGCCGAGAAACTCATCGTCGGGATAGGCATCGATGTAAACGTCAACGGACTGACCGACATGCAGCTTTCGGACTTCGGTCTCCTTGATGTTGGCGTCGATCCAAATCTGATTGGCATCATGAACGATCGCAAGCCGCTGTCCCGGCGTCACATATTGACCTTCCTCGACAAAGGTCTTGTCAACCACGCCCTCGATCGGCGCACGAATCGTCCGGTCCGAAAGATCCAGTTTTTGCCGTTCGAGCTTGGCCACGAACTCGCTCTCCTGATGGCGCAACATTTCGATCTCGCTTTCAATGACCTCAAGCCGCGCTCGATCGGCTCTCGCTTCCTGAAGTTCCGCTTGCGCCTGTTCCAACTGGGCAATCGCGCCGCGATGATCGCTTTGCACCTTGCGGACGGTCGTGCGCGCTATGTCGATTTGCCGGCGGGGAATGACTTTCTTCGCGAACAGCGATTCCGAGCGGGCGAGATTGGCTCTCGCGAGATCGAGTTGCGGTTTCAGCGACGATACCGCAGCCCTCGCCGCACTCAGCGCCGATTGCCGTGTCTTGTAGCGACTTGACGTCTGACTGTCCGCCAGAGATTTCTCCATGCGCAGCCGCGTGCGGTCCGCCTGGATACGCAATCGTTGTGCATCGAGTTCGCGAACCCGCAGCCGCGATTCACGTAAATCGATTTGGACCATGACTTGTCCGACTTTAACTTGGTCGCCTTCGCTCACCAAAATTTTGGTCACCCAGCCGGCAACCCTGCTGCTGATAGGGATAAGTTTGGCGGAAATGCGCGCGTCGTTTTCAGAAACGTGCGTTATGCGGCTATGAATTTCGATCGCCGCCCAGGTGCCCGCGATGACAACCATCACGGCGATCGCGATGTGTTGCGGCTTCAAATGTCCACGACGGCCAACATCATGCAACAGTCCGCGCATGAACCGCCGAATATTGAACGGCAGCTTCTGATGGCCACCGTCCGTTTGTTCCGTTCTTAATGTCGTGTCATTCGAATCTGGCAAATCTAGGCCTCCGACGGCCTGTCAAACGCCGCAGCGTATGGTTTTTTTAAACGGGCAGCACCGCGGACGGCGTGCTGCAAGTCCCCGACCCACCTGACGTCCCCCCGCTAGAGCGTCAGTATGGTTATCATCGAAGATGCCTCAATCTAGCATTTTGCGGCGCTCTGACAGAGGAATTATTAGGGCAATTGCGGTTCCAGCGCCATGACATCCTGCATCATCTGAAATCGGCGGCGCGGCGTCTATTGTTAACGAAACGCTAACCATTCTCGATTACCAAGGCGGTATCCCGCGCGCCCGGCAACGAGAATCCGTGCCGTGACGGGAATGCTGTGAAACCGCACAGAGATTGTCGCGATGCCTGAAGGCGAAAGTAAACTCCGCGATTTCCAGGAGCGGGTCCGAAATAGCAATATCAGCGATTATACCTTACTTTCAACGGACTATCTAAACCATCTGAATGGCCCGATCATGCTTTTCGACATGGTCGGCGACATGCCGCATATGTTGGAAGAGCTGACCGCATGGCGGCCGAAATCCTATATCGAGCACTTCCGTGAAAGCGGATTCCCGGACAAAGAACTTGCCATCGAAGCCTATGGTTTGGCGCCCAAGCGATTCCGTGAACCGCTCGAGGAAATTATCGAACGCGCCAATAAGCGCATCATGGATACAATCGATGTCTTGCAATTGCATATTTCAATGGAGGACATCGAGGGAATTCGCACTGCGGCACGCGAAGCGGGGATTCAGCTCAGAGAGATAATACGGCAAGCCAACGCGATAATTCATGGCCACAAGGATCATCTGCGTCAGGATCAGATCGACGAAATCATGGCCGAGAATGCGCGCCGGAAACGGGAAGCCGCCGACGAGCGGATGGACTGATTCGATTGCCCGCGCGGGCGCACCGGCGCGGTCACACAAAACCCTGCCACAGTACGAATGCGCCGCCGATCATAATGGCGCCCTCAATGAGGTAAGTGTGGACACGCAATCCCATCCGCTCGACCAACCATTTCGCCGTGTACGCACCCGGCAGTGTACAGACGCCGATCAATGCCGCGGCCAACAGAATTTCTAGATCGAGCAAACCGAAGGCGCCGAAGGCGAGCGTCTTCACCGAATGCATCACGATGCTGATTCCGGCCTTGGTACCGACCACGCCGGCGCCCTTTATACCCATCCCCAGCAGAATCGCGACCAGGATCGGACCGCCGCCGGACAGGCTGCCCGATATGACGCCATAGCCAAGGCCGAGACCGGCCGTCGCCACCGGCCCTCCGGTCAAACGACGGTTGTTGCGTTCGAAAATCCGCCGTGCCGGCACGGCAAACAGGATGAACCCTCCAAGCAAGAAGTAGAGCGCCTTTGCAGGCAGCCAGTCATACACCGCCGTGCCAATCAACGCGCCCGCAACCGACCCGGTGAGTATGCGGCCGACGACTGGCCATTCAACGCTGTGGCGGAACACCCAGAGCCGTGACGTGCTACCCGCCAGCATGGCCACCGATATTACCGGCACGATCCCCTTGATGCCGACCAACGGCACAAGCAATGGCATCATCAGCATGCTGACACCAGATCCCGCGAGACCGCCCACGATCGAACTGAGATATGCCACCAGCGCAACCAGGATCAGAGTCGCTGTACTGATCTCCGCTAGGGAGAATGCGGATGGTTCCGCCATTGTATTTTTCCCGTATAGTTTTTCTTCGGAACTGAGGTAGGCGGCCGCCGCCCCCGGCACGGTGAGATCGTTTTCGCGAACAAATGGCGCGGCGGCGCGCGATCGTGCGGCCGCCTTAACCGACCTGCTGGGACTTTGTCAGGATTCCTGAACGATGGCGAGGATGCGGCGCAACTTGTCAGCGGCGCGCCGCTTGATGTCTTCGACGTCGCGTCCTTCCCAATCGTAGAGACCCTTTCCCGTCTTTGCGCCGAGGTCGCCGCGCGCCGCCAAGTCCAGCAACATCCGGCTCACCTGGTTGTTGTGGTACAGCGTCGGCACGATGCCGCTCTGGGACGCGGCGGTCGTGTTGAGACCGATGATGTCCTTCTGTTCGAGCAAGCCGGTCGCGCACATCCGGGGGCCAAACATGTAGCGGCAGAAGTTATCCACATCCCGTGCCGTGCAAATGCCTTCCTGGATCAGATAGAAGGCTTCGTGCAGAATTGAATGCTGCAACCGGTTGATGACAAAACCATTCACCGGCCGGTTGACCTCGATCGTATCCTGACCGTTTCGTTTCAGCGCCGCCTTGACGCGCTCGAACGCCGTGTCGCCGGTTTCGGCGCATCGGATCACCTCCACCATGGGAAAGGCTTCCGCCGGCTGAAAATAGTGCATTCCCAGGAAATTTGCCGGATCGCGCCGCGGGTCGGCCATATCCTGTAAGGACAGGCCGGAGGTGTTGCTGGCGATGATCGGCCCGTCGCCATAGGCCATCTCGATCCGTTCGAAAAACGCCAGTTTGAGCCCCATATCCTCCGGGATCGACTCGATAATCAGGTCGGGCGCCGCCGCGGGAAGCTCGCCAACAACCGATACGCCCTCGGGGACATCAGCGGCCTTCGACGGGTCGCGGCTCAGCACCACCGTCGCATGACCGCCCCGTGCAAACGTCAGCGCGATACCACGCCCCATCAGCCCGTAACCGGCGATTAATACAGACCTGATATCGCTCATGATTTCGTTTCCTTTTCACACATCCCTCTGTCCGACCCGCGTTCCGACGCTGGTCCGCCATAGGGAAACCGGCTAAACCGGAAACCGCTGCAATCCCATGCTAGAATATCGGCTCGGATGCAACCCGTAACGGAAAAGCGCAATGACCCCGGAACAAATTCTCGACCAACCGCCAATTCGCCTGAGCCAGGCACAGCGGAAATCCTATTTCGAAAAGGGATTTTTGACCGTGGAAGGACAGGTATCGCGGGAATGGCTGGATCGACTGCAGACGGCCACCGACGCCCTGGTCTCCGAAAGCCGTGCCGTGCCCCGATCCAACGACCGCTACGATCTGGCGCCGGAACATAGCGCGGCCGATCCGCGGCCCCGGCGCATCCGCGCCGCCGTCGACCAGCATCCCGACTATTGGGCCTTCGCCAGCGCGCCCGAGATGACGGATATCGTCGCCGATCTGGTCGGGCCCGACGTGAAGTTCCACAGCTCAAAGCTGAATTTCAAATGGCCCGGCGGCGATGAGGAAGTGAAGTGGCATCAGGACATCCCCGCCTGGCCGCACTCGAACTATAGCCCGGTCACCGTCGGCGTCTATCTCGAGGATGTGGACACCGCGGAAGGGCCGCTTACCGCGATTCCCGGCAGTCATGACGGGGAACTGTTCGATCATTTCGGGGATAGGGGCAAATGGTCGGGCTTCGTTGCCGACCGTGATCTCGCCCGCGTCGCGCTGGACAGGGCCGAGGAAATGAAAGGCCCCGCCGGCACGCTGATCATGATTAACTGCCGGACCATTCACAGCTCGCAGCGCAATCGATCCGATAAGGTGCGGCCACTGCTGCTCAATGTATATTCATCGGCGGACGCCTTCACCTTCGGTCGGCCGCCGACGCCGACCAGCCATACCGGGGAGATCGTGCGCGGACACCCCGCCCAATGGTCGCACAATGACCCCAGACCCTGCCGCATCCCCCCCGATTGGGAGAAGGAAGGCTATGTATCGATTTACGCGGCGCAGAAGCAGGAAAACCTGAAACAAACGGGATAGCCCACACGCAATAGGAGACGACGAGAGATGGACCTCGGGTATACGGACAAAGTGGTGATGATTACCGGCAGCGGCAGCGGCATCGGCCAGGACATGGCCGTCGCTTTCTCCCGGGAAGGCGCGCGCGTCGCGGTCAACGACATCTCCCAGGACGGCATCGACGAAACTCTGAAAATGATCGACGCGGCCGGCGGGAGCAGTCTGCCCGCCCGCTTCGACATCACCAACACCGCCGCCGTAGCCAAGGCGATCGGCGCAATCGAGAAGGAATGCGGCCGCATCGACGTGCTGGTCAACAATGCGGCCGTGCTGGCCCAGCATGCGCCCTTCCTGGAAAAAACGCCGGAACAATGCGACCAGGAGATCAAGGTCACACTCTATGGCACGATCAACTGCATGCGCGCCGTGCTGCCCGGCATGGTCGACCGCGAATACGGCAAGATCGTCAACATCGCGACCGACGCCGCGCGCGTTGGGCAAGAGCGTGAATCCGTCTACTCCGCCGCCAAGGGCGGCGTCATCGCCTTCACCAAATCTGTCGCTAAGGAAGTCGGCCGCCACAACATCAACGTCAACGTGGTCTCGCCCGGCGCGACTAACTCGCCGATGCGTAACGCCATCCTCGACAAGATGCGCAAGAGCATGGGAGAGGGAAAAGTGGCGGAACGCGAACAGAAGGTGCGCCGGGTCTATCCCTTGCGCCGCATCGGCGAAATGGAAGACATCAGCAACGCAGTGCTCTACCTCGCCTCGGACCGGGCGCGCCACGTCACCGGCCAGACCCTGAGCGTGAATGGCGGATTCGCGATGATTTAGACGAAAATCGTCTTCGTTAACGTTTTCCACATCATAAGCGGCTAGACCGTTTAGTTCGAAGGACTCAATGAATGGGCCGCAAAACCGATGTGCGAAGGAACAATTGCCGAATCGCTTTGGCCGTCCGCCAAGGACATGCTGCTTCCGTATGACGGAATGGCACGGCAATTGTACGTTTTGGACAATAAATCCCGCCATCTTAAAAAGGTGCTCGACCTGATCGCCAGTCAGTTGAAGATCGTCCATGTGGTCGCCTTGGATGGCGACGGATTATTGGGCTCCGAGGACCCCGTAGAATTGGATGACGCAATTCGGCGCCAGATAGCCGCAAGCACAGATACGGACACCATGCATGGCATCTGCGGCCTGCTCCTCCCAAAAGCGCCGTTATATGCCGATTTCTTCATCGATGGGTCGAATCAGAGCTTTGATGTGGAATTATGGTTTCATGCCGATTTACTGTTTCCAAACGATATGGAAGAAACCGACCATCAAGAAACTTTCGACAAAATCGTCAATCTTGCCAACGCGATACGCGACGATGACGCCTCCCAACGCTGCGTCCTCACGCCGCATGAAGCGGGCGATCCACGCGAACAGATGAACGATCCTAACGTCATAGTCTGGTAGCCGCAAACGGTCCTGGACAATCGGCGACACACCTCAACAATGCCATATTGTCAGAGTGTTATAGGAAAATCTTACGCTGACGCACACTGCTGAATCGGGCGGTTTTGCTGGCGCACCGCCGTCGGAGACGCGGCGATCGATGAATTGTTCGCGGCGGTCACCCCGCGAAGGCCTCAGCCCACCACGACCGGCGCGACTGATTCCACGATCCAGCGCGCTGCCGCCGTCACGCGGGCATCGCTTTGCTGTTGCCCCATCACCTGCAGGCCCACCGGCAAGCCGCCGACGCTCAGCATCGGCACCGTTACCACCGGCGCGAACAGCATGGAGCTCGGGTAGTTGAAGACGGCATTACCGGTCGGACGCGGCACCAGCGGCTGCCCCGGCGTGTCGCCGGGCCACAGCGGCGCCGGCCCCGGGCAGGCAAGCGTGATCGCCGCATCGGCAATCGGCGCCAGCCGAGCATGGATGAGCTGTGCCGCCTCGCGCGCCAGCAAGGCCAGACGATAGTCCTCGGCGCTCATCG
>CAYYBI010000588.1:0-15579 GCA_964469835.1 uncultured Rhodospirillaceae bacterium | reverse complement strand
GGTTCTGTCGGATGTGCTGGCGACCGGCGATCCGGCTTCGTGCCCGCCGGTCGCGGGCGCGGCGCTGGCCGTCGGTCTGGCGCGGGAAAGCGGCGCCGTCATGTCGGTGCTGTTCCCCTATGTCGATCGATTGGCGCCCTTCGCCTTGTGGTACAGGCAACTCTGGGCGGAAAGCCTAGGTAAGGACGGGCTGGGGACCACGCCGTTGCGCGCCATGGGTACGGTCGATCAGCACAGCCAGTTGCAGCTCTACCTGGACGGTCCGGCCGACAAGATGTTTACCGTCATCATGGGGCCGTCGGCGGGAACCGGTCCGCTGATCGATCCGGATTTGGTCGACGATCCGGCGCTCACGCCGCTGCTCGGGCGCCACATGGGCGACCTGCTCGATGCCTGCCAGCGGGCCACCGCCGAGACGCTGGCGGCGCGGGGCCGTCCGGTCCGCGTGATGACGCTGGACGCTGTTGATGAACGCAGCCTCGGTGCCCTGATGATGCATTTCATGCTGGAGACGATCATCGCCGCGCATCTGTTGGGCGTCGATCCGTTCGATCAGCCGGCGGTGGAAGAGGGCAAGGTGCTGGCCCGGCGATACATGCAGGAGATGGACGGAACCGGGTCATGAGCATTCGGCGTCTGCCGGAAACCGTTATCAACCGCATAGCTGCGGGCGAGGTCATCGAACGTCCGGCATCGGCGGTCAAGGAACTGGTGGAAAACAGCCTCGACGCCGGCGCGCGGCACATCTCGGTGGCGATCCGGGATGGCGGCAAGTCACTGATCGCGGTGACCGACGACGGCGGCGGCATGTTGCGGGAAGATCTGGAACTCGCGGTCGAGCGTCACGCCACCTCTAAACTGCCGGACCATGATCTGCATGCCATCGCGAGCCTGGGGTTTCGGGGCGAGGCGCTACCGTCGATCGGTGCGGTCAGCCGGCTTGCGATCACCACCCGCGCGCGCGGTGCCGACTCGGCCTGGCGCCTGACCGTGGAAGGCGGGGCGAAGTCCGGACCCGGACCGGCGGCGCATCCGGAAGGCACGCGGGTGGAGATCCGCGATCTGTTTTTCGCGACGCCGGCACGGCTCAAATTCATGCGCAGCGATCGCGCGGAAACCGGACAGATCACCGAAATGATGCATCGGTTGGCCATGGCCCGGCCCGATGTCTCCTTCACTTTGGCCGATGAGAATCGCACGCGGATGCAATTGGATGCGGCGCAAGGTGATTTTTTGGAAAGCCGTCTTTCGCGCCTGTCCGCGATCATGGGGCGCGACTTTGCCGCCAACGCCTTGCCGATCGATGCGGAGCGTGACGGCGTGCGCCTGACGGGATATGCCGGCTTGCCGACCCTCAATAGGGCGAATGCGGCGAAGCAATTCCTGTTCGTGAATGACCGGCCGGTCAAGGACCGCATGCTGATCGGTGCGGTGCGCGGGGCTTATGCGGATTTTCTGTCGCGCAATCGCCATCCGTTGGTCGCGCTGTTCATGGAAATCGAACCGCGTTCGGTCGACGTCAACGTTCATCCGGCGAAGGCCGAAGTGCGGTTTCGCGATCCTGGGATGGTGCGCGGGTTAATCGTCGGCGCCTTGAAGCATGCGCTTGCGGGTGCCGGGCATCGCGCGTCGACCACCGTGGCCGCTGCCGCGCTCGGCGCCGTGCGGCCGGGCGGTTTGCCCTCGCGCGGTGGCGGCGCTGTCGCCTACGCCTATCCGGCACGATACCCGTCCGGCGGGCTGACCGAAGCGGCGGCGGACTATCAGGCGCCGCTTGGCGAGGTCCTGACTCTGCCGTCAGCGGTGCATGCGGCCGCGGAGGCCCCGTCGGCCGGCGATGTCGCCGACTATCCGCTGGGCGCCGCGCGGGCCCAGCTGCATGAGACCTATGTCCTGGCCCAGACCGCGGAAGGCGTGGTGATTGTCGATCAGCATGCGGCGCATGAACGGCTCGTCTATGAGCGGATGAAGGACGCACTCGCCGAACGGGGCGTGCAGGGCCAGGGGCTGCTGATGCCCGAGGTGGTCGAATTGGAGGAAGCCGCGGTGCAGCGGCTCGTCACGCGCGCCGCGGAATTGGCCGAGCTTGGCCTGGTTTTGGAGGGCTTCGGCGAGGGCGCGGTGGTGGTGCGCGAAGTGCCGGCATTGCTGGGCACGGTCGACGTGCCGGGCTTGGTGCGCGATCTCGCCGATGAATTAGCGGCGCTCGGCGAGGCCTTCAGTCTCAAGGAAAAACTGGAAGAAGTCTGCGGCACCATGGCATGCCACGGGTCGGTGCGCGCCGGCCGCCGATTGACGGTGGAGGAGATGAACGCGCTGCTGCGCGAGATGGAGGCGACGCCCCATTCGGGACAATGCAACCATGGCCGGCCCACCTATGTGGAGCTGAAGCTCGCGGATATCGAACGGTTGTTCGGCCGCCGCTGACGGCGTTTAGGGACCCGCCTGCAAAATAACGATCCGCGCCGCGCCGTAGCGCCGCTCGTCGAGCGAGGTGAATCCGGCGGGGGCAGTGAAGTCGTCCTTGGCGCCCAACTCCACTGAACACAGGGCGTCTTCGGCAAGCCAACCGGCGTCGGCCAAGGCGGTCAGCGCGGGCGCGGCCTGCCCTTCGCCGTATGGCGGATCGAGAAATATGAGGTTGCACGCGGCCGTGGCCCTTGGCGGGGTGCGGCAATCGGCGCGCAGCACCGTTGCCTGGTCTGCCGCGCCGCAGCCGGCGATGTTGGCCTCCAGCGCGCGTTGCGCGACGCGGTCCTTTTCGATGAAGGTCGCATGGTCGGCGCCGCGGCTCAGCGCCTCCAACCCGAGCGCTCCGGTACCGGCGAAGCCGTCGAGCACGCGGGCGCCCGGCAGCGGACTGCCGCCGCCGGGCCGAAAGCCGCCATGCTCCAGAATGTTGAACAGGGCCTCGCGTACCCGGTCGCCGGTTGGCCGCACCGCGTGGCCGTCCGGCGCGGCGAGCCGCCGGCCGCGCCACTTACCGCCGATGATTCGCATGCCGTTTCGGCTTTTCCGGGCCCCGTCCGAGCTGCTCGGCCAATACTTTTTTGGGCACCTTCTCGATACCACCCCGCTCCAGACTGCCGAGTTGGAACGGGCCGTAGCTGATCCGGATGAGGCGGTTCACGGTCCAGCCGAGCTGTTCGCAGACGCGCCGGATTTCCCGGTTCTTGCCCTCCCGCAACCCCATGGTGAGCCAGGCATTCGCGCCCTGCTGCGAATCCAGCGTTGCCTCGATCGCGCCGTATCGCATGCCGTCGACGGTGATGCCGTCGGCGAGCCGGCCGAGCAGCGCGTCGGTCACCCGTCCATGCAGCCGCACCCGGTAGCGCCGAAGCCACCCGGTGGTCGGATGTTCCAGCCGCCGCTTCAACTCACCGTCATTGGTCAGCAGCAGCAGGCCTTCGGAGGTGATGTCGAGGCGGCCGACCGAAAGCACCCGCGGCAAATCCTTGGGCAGTTTGTCGAATACGGTCTCCCGGCCCTCCGGGTCCCGCGCCGTCGTGACCAATCCCGACGGCTTGTGGTAGCGCCAGAGCTGGACCGGATCCGGTGCGCCGAGCGCCTTCCCGTCAACGGTGATGCGGCTCGCGGTCGTGACGGTTACGGCCGGGCTGGTTAGCATGTTGTCGTCCACCGCGACGCGGCCGTCGGTAATCCAGCGCTCTGCCTCGCGCCGGGAACACAAGCCGGCCCGGGCCATCACCTTGGCAATTCGTTGCGGTTTTTCGTCGGTCATGGGCGTTCGGCACGGTTGTCGAATGGCGGCGGACAATAGGCGAGGGGTCTGGCCTTTGCAAACGTGGTTAGTAGAATCGGCGTGGCCTTGGCGCCCGTCCGCAAATCAATCCGTCTTTGGCGGCATTTCGTCGGTGATGTGCTCGGTCGGCTGCGGCGTCGTGGTCATGATGGTGACGCCGTCAGGCGCATTGAACTGGTGCCATGCGCCTTGCGGGACGATAGCGATCATGCCGGCCTTCAGGTCCATCGTTTCCTGACCTTCCGGGGTGATCAACGATAGGGTGACGCTGCCTTTCAGGATCTGCACGATCTCGTCGCCATTGGGGTGGCGTTCCCACTGGCTCACGCCGGAAAACCCGCCGGCAAAGATCGCGCCGTCGCGGTATTCCGCCATTCGCGCGAAGGTGCCCTTGGTATCGGAAAAGCGGGTCCGGCCTTCGAGAAAATTCTGTGTAGCAAGCACGGCGTTAATATCGATCGCTTCGGTCATCACTGTTTCTCCCTCTAAAACAAATTTCTCGACCCGATCACAGGGGCGCTCTGCGCCATTTGACCCAGCCCGTCATGACCCTGCCGTCGGGCCACGCGCGCGATAGCGTCAGCGTCAAGTGGCCGTCCGCCGACATCTCGAGCCCGCGCACCTGCTCTCCGCCGACCCAGCCGGGGTTGAGCGCGAACTGCACCTTGGTGGTCAGCGTGCTGTTCTCGACGGTGAATTGACCGCCATAGGACAGATAAGTGTCGAAAGCAGTCACCTTGTCCGCGTCCGGCGCATCCGTGTGCCAGGCGGGATTGCCCGTAAGGGCCGGCCGGCCGCCCCAGCAAACAATCGCGTTCATCCAGCCGTCGGGCGCGAAAATCATGAAGCCTTGCGGATCGTCGCCATAGCGGATCTTGGCCTGCGCCTGATCCTCTTCGCTGTCGGTGCCCCGGTCCACCATCAGCCATGAGCCGAGAATGTCTTGTGCGCTTACCATCCGATCTCCGATACTTTTCGTCGCCGGAAGATCATAACCGATACCGGGCCGGACAACAGCAGTCTCTGTGTCGACCGCTGCTTGACCGTGTATCGGCGCGCGGGCAGGGTGCCGCGATGACGGATCGCGATATTTCATACATGGCCATGGCGCTCACCGAAGCGGAAAACGCGGCCGCGCGCGGCGAGGTGCCGGTCGGTGCGGCAGTGGTCGACGGGATGACCGGCGAAGTGCTGGCGCGGGCCGGCAATCGGGTCGAGGCGCTGAACGATCCGACCGCGCATGCGGAAATTCTCGCTTTGCGAAAGGCCGCCGCCGCGATTGGTGCGCCGCGGCTGCCCGATTGCGATCTGTACGTGACGCTCGAGCCCTGCGCCATGTGCGCCACGGCAATCTCCTTCGCGCGGATCCGCCGGCTCTATTTCGGTGCCTACGACCCGAAGGGCGGCGGCGTCGAGCACGGCGCGCGCTTCTTCGGCCAGCCGACCTGCCATCACGCGCCGGACGTCTATGGCGGATTCGAGGAAAGCCGCGCCGCGGCATTGCTGCAGCGGTTCTTCCAAGACCGCCGCTGAGCGCGCGGCACACAAGACTTCACATTGGCGTGCGGGGGGATGGCGTTTTGCAGCGTCATGCCTTATCGGAGTAGTGCAGCCGCGAAGGGTTGGTGTGGAGCCTGTCGTGTTTGGAGAAAAGGATTGCCCATGACTGAGATGCCGGTAAAGATCACCGTGTTCCGCTGGGCCGGCGCCTGGGGACCGTTCAAGGTCAACATTCCCTGTGGCGAATGTTCACTTACCCTCGATGTCATCGAAGACACCATCGAGACCGAACTCGGCGGCATTCCGGTCGATATCGACGTGCGCGAATGGCTATCGGAATGGTGGAAGCCGTTGCCGAAGGGCGGCTGGCATGCGCCGATCGTCATGGTCGAAGGGCGCATCGTCAGCCAGGGCGCGGCGCTGAATCGGGGCGTGCTGACCCAGGCGGTGATCGAGGCCCATGCCGCCCGCGCGCCGATCGCAGGCAACCACGTGTTTGGCAAGGAAACCTGCCCGCACTGCAAGCGGGCCAAGGGGTACCTCGACGGCGCCGGCATCGATTATGTCTATCATGACGTGGTCAAACAGCCGCGCGGGCTCTATGACATGCTGGCGCGGGTCAAGCCGATCATCGGACCGAAGACGCCGGTGACCGTGCCGCAGATCTGGATCGACGGAAAATATGTCGGCGGTGCGGATGCGTTGTCGGAGATCGTCCATCGCGACGTCGAACCGAACCCGGATCGCGGTCAATGCTCGATCTCGCCCGGAAGCCTGGCGGCGGCGGAGTAAGGCGCACCGATTCCGCGGAACCACCCGAACGCGAGAGCCGTAGTTCAAGAACCATGTCTGGCCTACCGAATACCTGCCATTGCGCAGGGTGTGGGCAACTTGGGTGCTCTCGTGAATTTGACGAGTTCCCTTTATTCCTGATTCTTTGATAGCTAGTGTCAACAATCGACAATATGGTTTTGCGGCGGGGGAGACGCGCCATGAATAAGCCCTATAGATTGCGCCTGCCCGGTCCGACAACGGTGCCGGAGCGGGTGCGGAATGCGTTGGCCATGCCGATTTTCAATCATCGGGGACCCGAATTCGGCGCGATCGTCAAGGAAATCGAGTCGCGCCTGCAAGTCATTATCGGCACGACCAACCATGTTCTGCTCTTCGCGGCGTCGGGGACCGGGATGATGGAAGCGAGCTTGGCGAATACCCTGGGTACCGGCGACAAGGCGTTGTTCGTTGCGAACGGGCAATTCGCCGATCGGTTCGCCGCCGTTGCTACAGGGATCGGCTTGGACGCGGATATTCTGGATGTGCCGTGGGGCGCGGCGGTGGACCCGGTGGTGCTTTCGGCGCGCCTTGCCCAGGCGGACTATCGCGCGGTCATCGTTGTCCACAACGAAAGTTCAACCGGGGTGGTCGCGGATCTCGAAGCGATCGGCGCGATCGTTCGCGACACGCCGGCGCTGCTCATTGTCGACTCCGTCAGCGGGTTGGGCGGGATCGAAATGCAACAGGACCGTTGGGGCGTCGACGTGTTGGTGTCGGCGTCGCAAAAGGCGCTGATGTGTCCGCCGGGACTTGGTCTGGTGAGCGTCAGTGAAAAGGCGTGGAAAATTATCGATGGGCCTGGCCCGCGTGCGCGGTTCTACTGGGATTTCCGCAAGGCTCGGGACAACGCCGTCGATGGCCAAACGGCTTTCACGCCGGCGGTTTCCCTGGCCGGCGGGCTGTGCGAAGCGTTGCGCATGATCGATGAGGAAGGCCTGCCGAATGTCCTGGCGCGCCATGCGCGGCTGGCGGCGGCGTTGCAGGCCGGCGGCGGCGCGCTCGGTCTGCCGATCTTCACCCGGTCGCCGATCCGTTCCAATACGGTAACGGTTTTCGAAGTGCCGGAATGGGGCGATGGCGGCGCGATCGTGCGCCATTTGTACGAACGATACGGGACCGTAATAGCGGGCGCGCGCAACAAGCTGCGCGGCAAGGTCATTCGGTTCGGCACCATGGGGCATATCGACGAGTCGGATATCATCCTGGACTTGATGCATTTGGAAAGGACATTGGAAGACCTTGGCTGTCCAATGGAGCGGGGCGCCGCGATCGTTGCCGCAAGCAAGGCGCTCCACCAAACGTGAGGGCAAGGCCATAATATCGTCGCGCGATGGTGTGTCGGCTGGACTGTTCGCATCACCACGATCAGCGATTCCTCTTCTCCGACACCCGCGGCGATCCAGCGGGAATTGGCGGCGTGTCGGATTGCGGTGACCAGTCTGTACGGCCCACGCAGGGACAGCGAGATGAACGATTTCTGCCGCCGCACGGTCGGCGCTCTTTTCATGACGCTTCTTATGGCCGGGCTGCTTTCCGGCTGCGCGTCATCGGATTCCGGAGCACCGCGCATTGACCCGGGGTCCGGGCGATTCTGGTATCAGGACCCGGCCGAGGCGACCGGCAAAGGCCTGTGGGTCTGGTACCACCGGCCGGCGCTGCTGACGCCGGCCACGCCCATCGTCTTCGTGATGCACGGTAATACGCGGAACGCGTCGGATTACCGGGACAATTGGATTGATTTGTCCGAGCAGTACGGTTTCCTGATTGTTGTGCCGGAATTCGACCGGCACGACTTTCCCGACACCGCCTATCACCGCGGCAACACCTACCACAATAGCGGCGGGCAGGTTGTTGCGATCGAACGCCGGCTTTGGACCTTTCGCATGATTGACAGGATATATGCGGCGGTGCGCCGGATTACCGGCAACCGCACCGAAAACTTCAGCATGTTCGGTCATTCGGCGGGCGGGCAATTCGTTCACCGCTATATGACGTTCACCGGTGGGCCCAAGGTCAATGTCGCCGTCGCCGCGAATGCCGGATGGTACACGATGCCGGACAAGGCCGAGAATTTTCCCTATGGGCTTGGCGGCAGCGCGATTGGTGACACGGAGTTGCGAAAATTGTTCGGTGCGCGGATGATCGTGCTGTTGGGGGAGCGTGACGTTTTGCTCACTCGGAATGTGCGCCAGACACCGGAGGCGAACCGCCAGGGCCGTGATCGGCTGGCGCGCGGCAAGGCCTATTTCGAGGCCGCGAAACGCGCGGCGGCGCGGCTCGGCGTTTCCCTAAATTGGCGATTGGAGACGGTGCCGGGTGTCGGTCACAACAACCGCGGCATGGCAATTCCCGCCGCTGCGGCAATCGACAGGGAATTGCGCGCCAGGCGCTGACCGGATGGCACTTGACATTCTGCGATCCTCATTATTGCAGCGGCCACGGCAGAGTCAGGTAGTCCTGCAAAATACCCTCGGGGTATTTGAGCGTCATGAAGTGTGACAGGGCCCCCAGCAACAGGATGAAGACTGCCGCCGATATCGCGCAGCCGAGGTGGGACAGCCGCGCCTTGAGGCGGATGAAGATATAAATGAAGGAACCGACGCCGATGACGAAGCCGAAGAGCGCCGATACGCCCAGCATGCCCATCAGCCAGGCCAGGTAGTACTCGTTGGAGCGCAGCTCTACCGCTTTGTCGATTTCATCCCTCTCGGAATCGTAATAGACCAGCGCGGCGCCCTTGGTCCGATACATTTCGATGCCCATCGGGATCAGGAATGTCAGGCACAGGCCGCCGGCGAACAGTGGATAAACGGCGGTCAGGATGTCCCATTTTAGGCCATCCCAGATTACGACAAGCGACAAAATGAAGATGGCCCCATAGAACAGGACTTGCGGCATGCGATTGTGGGCGGCATGGACGCCATCCTCGGTGACCTTCGATTGGTGCGGCTTGTAGCGAATGGCCCCGATAATGGAAATAACGATGAGGGCCAGCAAAATCAGAACGATCGGATGCTTCAGGAAGGTAAACCCGTAGGTCGTTATGGTGTGGTAGATCGATGTTTCGACCCGGCTGGAAAGCACATAACCGATCAACAGCGCGGGCCTCGGCCAGCCGAAGCGCTTCATGTAAACGCCTAGGGTGCCCAGGATCATCAGCATGATCAGGTCGCCCCAATCCCGCGTCGCCTGGAACGCGGCGAAGAAGATCAGGCCAAACATGAAGGGCGCGATCAGGGTGTAGCGGATCGTCGTCAGCTTGGCGATTTGCGAGGCCAGGAGCAGGCATGTGCCGGCGCCAAAAATGTTTGCCAGGGCGACGGACCAGATCATCAGGTACACCAGATCGGCATCGTTGGTGATCAGCTCGACACCCGGTTCGATGCCGATCAGGACGAATCCGCCAAGCAACAATGCCATGCTGCCGGAACCGGGAATGCCGAACAGGATCGTCGGAATCAGCGCGCCGCCTTCCTTGGCGTTGTTCGCCGATTCCGGCGCGATGACGCCGCGAACATCCCCGGTGCCGAATGTTTCCCGGTTCTTGCTGGTCTGAATGACGTGCCCATAGGCGATCCAGTCGATCACCGAGCCGCCAAGCCCGGGCAGCGCGCCGACCACGCAACCGATTGTGGCGCAGCGCAGGACAATCCACCAATGTGTCAGGGTGTCCCTCAAGCCCCGCAGCCAGCCGGAACCCAGCCCACCGGATTTCGAGATGGTGATTTGCCGGCGCAACAGATCGATGATCTCGGGCATCGCGAACATGGCGAGGCCGACGATCACCAGCTGGATCTGATCGATCAGATATTCGGTACCGAAGGTCAGGCGTTCGACGCCGCTCACCGGGGCCGATCCGAAGGCGCCGATCAACAGGCCGATCGAGCACGCGGTGAGGCCCTTGAGCGGGTGGCTGCCGGTCAGCATGCCGACCATGGTGAGCGCGAGGACGATCAGCATCATCTGCTCACCGAACCCCATGGCGTTGATGATCGGCTCGGCGTAGAAAATTGCGAATGTCAGCACCAGCGCGCCGAACAATCCTCCGATCAGGGAGGCGGAAAAGGCGGCCCCCAGGGCGCGTGCCGCTTCGCCCCTTTTCGACATCGGGAAGCCATCGACCACCGTTGCCTGCGAGCTGGCCGTACCTGGTATTCCCATCAGCACGGACGGAAAGGTATCCGACGTCGCGGTGACGGATTGCAGGCCGATCATCATGGCCAATGCGTTGGTCGCATCCATGGTGAAGACAAACGGCAGGAGCAGCGCGAGACCGGCGGTGCCACCGAGGCCCGGCAGGATGCCGACAATTAATCCGAGAAACACGCCGAAGCACAAATAGATGACGTGCTGCGGACTCAGCAGGGTCACTAGCGCGCTAACGATCGCGTCTTCCATGGCAGCAACGCCCTAAGATAGCCGTGTGGAGTTTCGAATGTGCGGGATTTACATAAAGAGAAATGACCGGCGCCGTTTCCGGCACCGGTCACAATCAGGCATGCGTTAGATTTTCACGCCGAACTTATCCAGGATGAAGGCCTTCATCCAATCCTTGGTCTTGGGCTGGATACTCACCGCGTTATCGTAGATCGCCTGCGCGTCCTTGCCGAAGGAGAACGGATACGCGCCGATGATCTTGCGGCCCCTCGTCATGAATTCCTTATCTTTCAGGATATTCTTGACGGCAACCGTCCACACCTGGTGGATTTCGTCGGAAGTTCCGGCCGGAAGCGAAATTCCCTTGGAGGCCGAAACGCCCATTGTTGCGAAGTTCTTCCAAGCCTCGAAGACTTCGCCGCTCGGGTCTTTGCCGCCATTGAGTTTCCGATAGCCGTCGAGCGCGATCGGCAGCTCTGGGAACACCTCGCCTTTGATGACCGATCCGTCGGCTTGCGGAATGCCGAGCGTCATGAACGGAACGACCGTGCCCTTTTTCGCGTGCTTCCTCATCTTCTTGTTGAACGAACTCGCGGAATCGTAATTTACCGTCAGCTCGCCCCGCATCAACGCCTTGCGCTGCTTGCCCGAACTCAATCCGAGGACCGTCTTGACCTTCTGGATCCCCAGCAATTCAAAAGTAACCAGGGCGCGGAGTTCGGCCGACGTGGCGTTCTTGGCGCCAAAGACCATGCCGTTATCTCTCAAAGCCATGATGTCCGCGGCAAGATCCTTGCCTTTGACGCCGGTTTCGGGACGCGCATAGAAGACGGTGTCCTGGGGAACGACGAAGACCGGGCGCCATTTGCGGACGTCGAACTTCGCTTTGCCGCCGCCCAGCGTCTGCGAGACCATGGTCGATGTGGAGACGATAATGCCGGTCAACCCGTCGGGCTTCGCCTTGCGTTCGAAATAGTTGCTGCCCTTGGTCGAGGCGCCGCCGGGTCGATTGAAGACGATGACCTTGGGGTTTCCCGGCAGGTACTTCTGCAAAAACGGCTGGAACAGCCGGGCCGTGGTGTCGCCACCGCCGCCTTCCTTGAAGGGTACGACGATGGTAACGGTCTCGCCTTTGAAGCTGACTTCGGCCACGGCAGGACCGGAAGCGATCGCCGCGGAAAGCACGAGCGCGCTGACCGTGCAGACAGACTTTAAATAACGGATTGTCATTTTGGTTTCCTCGCTGAACTAAGCTTTTTCTCTGTTTTCCATCGGTTGAGTTCTACCGGATGTGGGCAGGCGTAAGGACGACAAACCCCTCCAGGTTATATCATGATCCACTATGTAGGCTGTTACGACAAACAATTTTGCCGCGCGTTGACCCGGTTTTGGACTGCGCGAATCACCGATCACGGTTGATCGCCCTGTGGAATTTCGAACTTCAGAGGCCGAAAATGAAGGTCCGCCGTTAAGACAACTCGTGCGGGCGATCGCGCAGGAAGATTACCGGCAAGGCTGCGCTGCCAATCACAATCAGCAGCATCACCGCATAAAGGTCTTCCGTGAGTATCTCGGCCTTCAGGCCGACGCTGGCAGCGATGATTCCGAAGCTGAGCCGGTAGTTGAACAACAGCCCGACGAAGCGGCCCGAATCCTTTAAAAGCCATCGGGCCGGCAACGCAGAACCGACGAATTTGAGCCCGCAGGCCATGACGAAGAGGACGGCGGCCACCCCCAGCATCTCGGGGGTGAGCAGCCGCAAGTCGAGTTGCGTACCCGCTTGCAGAAAAAATACGGGGCCAAGCAGGCTGAACACTATGCCCTTGAGTTTTTCCTCCAGCGCCTCGTGTTCGTCCATCACTTCGGACATGACGATGCCGATTGCGAAGGCGACTACGGCCGGGTGAATGCCGCCGATATTCTCGGCCATGAATCCCATGCCGATCAGGAGCACCAGCATGAACCGCAGTTCGAGTTCGACGATCGACCCCTTGTAGCGCCGGAATATCCAACGGCCGAGGCGGGGCAACCCAAAAATTGTCGGAACAACCACAATCACGAAGATCGCCGTGCCCCAGCCGACATCGCCCATCAGCAGGGCAAGGCTCACCATGCTGATCACATCCACCACCGAGGCAGCGGCCAACAGGACCTGACCGGTTTCACCGTCAAGCATCCCCCGATCCCGGAGCGCGTGGTAGACCAGCGCCAGCGATGTCGTCGAGAGACCGATGGCGACGAGGGCCGACACCAGGAGTTGATACTCGAGCCAGTAAAAACAGACGGCGAAAACACCGGAAAAGGGCAGCGCGAATGAAAGGACGCCAATGCCGACACTGGCTCGCCAGGTATGACGCAACCGGTTGATGTCGACTTCGAACCCGGCCATGAACATCAAACCGAGCATGCCAAGGTTGGCCAGAAACTGGAGCCAGTCGAGCGACCCGACATCGGTCATGAAGAAGGCCAGCAAAACGCCGGCGACAATCTCGACGATGGCGCTCGAGATGCCGAATTCGAAGGCGAGCAGGGCGGCGCCGACCAGAACGACCGCGACGATCAGGGAGGTATCCATCTACTACGGTCGTCCGGCTGAAGGGGTGGTTTCAGTCACCTGACATCTGGGGCTTCGGTTCGCCCGGACGGAAAACTGCGCCATTATTTTTGCGTCTCCCGTTGCACGGCGCGCCAACCGATGTCGCGGCGGCAGAAGCCCTGTGGCCAGTCAATTTTGTCGATGGCGGTATAGACGCGTTGCTGCGCCTCGGCAACAGTCGAGCCCAATGCGGTTACGTTGAGTACCCGGCCGCCGGTAGCGATCAGGCCGCCATCCGCGTCGCGCGCGGTGCCGGCGTGGAAGATCTTCACGTTCTTGTCCAATTCGGCCGCGTCCAATCCGTGGATCCTGCTGCCCTTCTCGTAGTCACCGGGATAGCCCCGGGCCGCCATCACCACCGTCAGTGCAGGGTCGTCGCACCAGCGCAGGTCGAAACTGTCGAGCACGCCGTCGCTGGCGGCAATCAGTGCGGTCAACATGTCCGATTGCAGCCGCATCATCAGCACCTGGCATTCCGGGTCACCGAAGCGCACGTTGTATTCAAGCAGTTGCGGGCCGCCCTTGGTCATCATCAGTCCCGCATAGAGCACGCCGCGAAAGGGTGCGCCCTCCGCCGCCATGGCGTCCACGGTGCGGCGGATAATGGTTTCCTCGACCTCCGCCGCCAACGCGTCGGTCATCGCCGGCGCCGGGCTATACGCGCCCATGCCGCCGGTGTTCGGGCCGGTGTCGCCGTCATGGGCCGTTTTATGGTCCTGTGCCGAAGCCAGCGTCAGCGCGGTGGTGCCGTCGCACAAGGCGAAAACGCTGACTTCCTCGCCTTCGAGAAACTCTTCGACGACGATTTCCGCGCCGGCGTCGCCGAATCGGCCGGACAGCAGCGCGTCTTTAGCCGCCTCCAGGGCCTCCTCGACGGTGGAGGCCACGGTGACCCCCTTGCCGGCGGCGAGGCCGTCCGCCTTGACGACGATCGGCGCGCCCTGTGCCTGGATATAGGCCTTGGCGGCGTCGTAGTCGGTGAAGCGGCCATAGCTTCCGCTCGGGATGTCGTATTTGGCGCAAAGATCCTTGGTGAAGCCCTTCGAGCCTTCCAGCGCGGCGGCGGCGGCGCTTGGTCCGAACGCGCGAATGCCCGCCTCGGCCAAGCGGTCGGCAAGCCCCAGCACCAGCGGCGCTTCCGGGCCGATAACCACCAAATCGATCGCTCGATCCCGCGCGAAATCGACCAATGCGTCGACCGAATCGGCGGCGATGTCGATGCACTCCGCGTCCTCGGCGATGCCGGCATTGCCGGGCGCGCAATAAAGCGTATCGCACAGTGGCGATGCGCCGATCGCCCAACACAGCGCGTGTTCCCGTCCCCCGGATCCAACCACCAGAACCTTCATGACCCCGTCCCAAATTTTGACGCACTTTTGTCTTAGCGTTTGCCTCTACATATCATAGGGTAGCGGCCAGATGTCCGATAATTCGCCTTCGCAGACCCCGAATCTTCCCGAATTCACCGTTTCGGAATTGTCCGCGGCGCTCAAGCGCACCGTGGAGGATGCCTATTCCTATGTTCGGGTGCGCGGCGAGATTTCCGGCTTCAAGCGGGCCGCGTCCGGCCATCTCTACATGGCGCTGAAAGATGACTCGGCGGTGCTCGATGGCGTGTGCTGGCGGGGCACGGCGGGGCGTCTCACCATCAAGCCGGAGGATGGGCTGGAGGTGATCTGCAGCGGCAAGCTGACCACCTATGCCGGGCGCTCAAAATACCAGATCGTCATCGATTCGATGGAACCGGCCGGCGAAGGGGCGTTGCTCAAGCTGCTGGAGGAGCGCCGCCGCAAGCTGACCGCCGAGGGATTGTTCGACGAGACACGCAAGCGCGCGCTGCCCTACCTGCCGGAGGTAATCGGCGTCGTGACGTCGCCGACCGGTGCGGTAATTCGCGATATTATCCATCGCTTGAACGACCGGTTTCCGCGTCATGTGCTGATTTGGCCGGTGCTGGTGCAGGGTGACGGCGCCGCCGAACAAATCACGGCGGCGATCGAGGGTTTCAATCGCCTCGGCTCCGGCGGAGCGGTGCCGCGGCCGGATCTGTTGATCGTGGCGCGCGGCGGCGGAAGCCTGGAAGACCTTTGGGCATTCAATGAGGAGATCGTCGTGCGGGCGGCGGCGGGATCGGCAATTCCGTTGATTTCGGCGGTCGGGCACGAAACCGATACCACCTTGATTGATTTCGCGTCCGATTTACGCGCGCCGACGCCGACCGCGGCGGCGGAGATGGCGGTGCCGGTACGGGCCGAGTTGCAGGCGGGCGTGCTCGACAGCGCGCGGCGCATGGTCGGTGCGGTCCACCGCATCACCGAGGAACGCCGCATCCGGCTTGAAGGACTGGCGCGCGGCCTGCCCGATCTGGAGAGCGTATTGGGTACGGCGCGCCAACGGCTCGACGTCACCGATGAGCGATTGCGCAATGGCGTGAACGGCGCGGTGCGCGACCGCCGGCAACAGGTGGCCCGCTGGGCCGGTCAGATCAAGCCGCCGCGGCAAAGCCTGG